>CAKUJM010000004.1 GCA_934661755.1 uncultured Lentisphaeria bacterium
CAAGATATACCGTCAAGATATACCGTCAAGATATACCGTCAAGATATACCGTCAAGATATACCGTCAAGATATACCGCCAAGATATACCGCCAAGATATACCGTCAAGATATACCGCCAAGATATCCCGTCAAGATATACCGCCAAGATATCCCGTCAAGATATCCCGCCAAGATATCCCGGCAAGATATCCCGGCAAGATATCCCGGCAAGATATCCCGGCAATACCTCCCCTCAAGATACCCCCAAGATATCCCGGCAAGATATCCCGGCAAGGCATCCCGGCAAGATATCCGGAAGGGTGGTTCTTTTGCGCCATGATTTTGTATTTTTTGGGGGCATGTACACCCGACATGCCCCACCAGAATTTCTCATTCTGACGCAAAATCACCTAACTTCACGAGTCCAAGGCCAGGATATCCGCAGGCATTTTTGTGGCCCTTTTGGCGTCAATGCGACCGTGCACGGTAGCGGTTCAATGCCGCATTGACGCCAGAACGCCATGGATTTGCGGTCCGGCACCATGGCGCCAAGCTTTCCAGCCCTGGCCGCCCGCCCATGCAGTGCGCGAGCCGGCCTATTTTCTCCTCAATACTGCCGAATCCAGTCGGGGTTGTAGTCATAATCGCGGGCATCGCCTTCAGACAGCCGCTTCCAGAAGCGGTTGTTGGCGCCGGCATTGGTCAGCCGCACCTCGGCGTCCACCAGTCCGCCGGGGGCTTTTTGGCATTCGATGCGCACGGCAATGACGTTGCTGCCGGGCTTGAGGACGCCATCGGGAATATCGTATACCCGTCGGTGTTCGCTGGCGCTGCCGACCTCCACGCCATTGACGTATGCATGGTCAGTGGCATTGACATGTCCCAGTTCGAGCCGCATGCCTTTTTCTGCCGCCTGTTCCGGCGTCAGATTAAAGCGCAGCCGGTACCAGCTCACGCCGGCGTAATCGCGCTCCAGGAAGGCCTCGTAGCCGATTCCGGGACGGACGAACTCGCCGCCGAGAGTCTGCTGCCCGCTGAGCCATTTGCCGGTGCCGTCCTCGCCATCCTGGCGTTTTTCAGCCAAGCCGGTGTTTTCCGGATCCAGCGAGAACTCCCATTTCAGGTTTCGCAGCGGGATGGTCAGGCTGTGATCGATGTGGTATGGCGCGGCCGAGTCGGCCAGGTAGGCGCCGTGCGACACCATCAGCGCACTGAGCAACCGGTCGATCTTGGCGCTTTGCATTTTTTTCGCATCGAACAATTGCGGCGACAGCGTGCAGAAGGCATAGCTGCCACGGCCGTGCGCCACTTGCAGCATCACTGCCGGCGAGGTGCTTAGCGACGACTTCGGAAAATTGGTGAATGCCGGCAATTCCGGATTGCCGCGCCAGTACAGCTCGCATTCGCTCCAGCCCTCCAGCCAGGCGCCGGTGCCATCGCAGGTGCGGACCGCCTTTTCGGCATCCTTCACGGTCCCCATCTGCAACAGGAATGGCAACCACGAGCCGTACCATTTTTCGCTGGTGTGCAAATAGAGGATCCGTCCGCCATTGTAGACGTAGTCCGACAGCTTCAGTGCCGCCGCAGTCAGCATCTCCCAATCCGGATCCGACACAATCAGCAGCCGCAGGTGATCCAGCGGATCTGACAGTTCAACCGGTGCATATTCCACGCCGTAGCGTTCCAGCAGCGCCCGGCCATTATCGCCGCCGATGAATCCGACCTGTCCGAAAGCGCCGCCGCGGGTGGCCAGGTAGTCCACCATCCGGTCGAACAGGGTGGTGGCCACCGGATCGAGGCCCAGCCGCGAGCCGATTTCCAGTTGCGAGCCGATCCAGCCGGCGCGCTTGCCGCGGTATTCCAGCAACGGCGTCTGATAGAGGTCAAAGCCGCTGACCAGCAATGACAGGAAGCTGCCGCAATATGGGCGGCGGAAGACATTCCCCGCCACCATCCCGCGGTTGCCCCAATCGGTCCACTGGGCATTCGACCAGACGTGGCCGGGTTCGGCGTTGCCGTAGGCCGGCAGGAGCGAATGGCTGCCGCGCCATTCGGCAAAATCGGAGTCCTGCAGTCCATCGAGAATCGGATGCGACGGCGCGTTGATGAAGACCTGGCGGCTGCGGCTCTTGATCAGTTCCGGGGAGGCGTTGTCCAGCTGTTCCATCACCAGCGTGCGGATGCCATGTTTTTCCGCCAGGTCGGAGAAATCCGGGACCTCGGCGCATTGCGACAATGCGCCGGGAGCGATCACCAGCACCCGCGATGCGTCGATGGCATCGGCCGACAGCGCGTCGACGGTCTTCACATCGTAGCCCAGCTTCGCCAGCGAGTCCAGAAATTCCGCCGTACCTCCGAAGACGCCGATTGCGGCGACTGCCGGACGCGCCGCCGGGAAAAGCGTAATCTGCTGCGCGGCGTTTTTTACGATTTCGCCGCCATCGCGTTTCTTCAGGACAATCTTCAGGGTGTAGTCGCGGCGGCTGGACACCATCGGCGTCTGCAGCGCAAATGGCACCTGGGCATTGCCGTATGCGGACACCACTACCGGGACGGCCGTCCGTGCCGTCACCATGCCGGCGCCGTCCAACAGCACGGCCTCGGCCTCGCAATTCAGATCAACGCCGGCCATATTGACCACGCCGACGGCGCGCCGCAATTCCTCGCCTCCCCAGAAGGCGTGATCATCTTCATAGATGTCCTCGCCGGCGCCGATTATCCGCATGCTGATCCTGTCCATCGCGGCCTTGAAGGGCGTGGAGACCAGATTCGGCCGGAAGTCCAGCGACGGGCTGTCAATATCAAAGAGGGGCAGCACATGCGATCCCCACAGGATTGCCGGCTTCACGCCGGGGCGGGTCAGGTCATTGCCCCATGGCGGTGCCGGCGGACAGGTGAATGCGGCGGTCAGGAAGCGTCCGGAGAGATACTCGAATGGCGCCAGCCCCGCCAGCCCATCGTATCTCCAGAAGAATATTGTCCGCTCGATCGAGGCATCGAGCACCTTGGCGTACATATCGGAGAGGAAGCAGTATTCGCGGCTGGCGTCCACGCCGTCATTGCCGCGGCTTGATGCCAGCAGGTCGTTATGGGCGCCATCCCAGGCAAAGGTGGTCTTGATGGTCTTTTCGCGATAGGCGGCCGGCCCCAGGATCCGGGCGCCGTTTTCCTGCCAGTAGTAGAATTCCGGCTGGTTCCGGATGCGCCCCCACAAATTGAGATGGGCGTAGGAGCCGTGGTATGGCACTGCGTATTCGCCGCAATAGACCGGAATATCCTTTTCCCGGGCATAGCGGGAGAACAGCGCCGACAGTTCGGCCCAGGGCGCTCCCCAGGTGTGGTAGATATGCACGCCATAGGCATTGCCGACATGGGCGCTGGCGCCGGTAAGCACCTCGGCGTCCGGGAAGAAATCCCGCACCTGCTGTGCGACCGCCTCCAGCTTCGCCGCACGCTTTACCGGATCGCCGGCGAAATTGGGATCCGCGCCATCCGCCAGCTCCACCTGACCGTCCGGGAGGTACTTGTGGTATTGCGTCGCGTAGCGCGACATCCCGATATAGGCGGGATTGCAGCCACTGGCCGACATCTGGAAGTAGACATTGATCAATATCGCCACCAGCGACGGATGGTTGTCCAGGCGTCCGGAGACTACGTTTTCCTCCGCCAGCACCCGCCACATCTGCGCGCATTCCGCCGGAGTGTGGTTGTTGAATTCGTCATATGACAGCTCACAGCGCTCGACGCACAGGAATCCCTCCTCGTCGGCGATATCGTAGAATGACGCCGCATTCATCCGCTGGGAATAAACCGCATTGATGCCGAAGAGCTTCATCAGCCGGATGCATTTGCGGGTGACGTTGTCCGTGGTCTGCCACAATGGCGCCCACATCCCCTGCCAGGATGAGTCGGTATTGATCATCAGCGGCTTGCCGTTGAGCAGGAATTTTCCGCCAGCCGTGGTCAGTTCGCGGAAACCGAAGCGGATCGACGCCTGATCGACTTCCCGGCCGCCGGCGACCAGCCGGCAGTCCAGATAGTAGAGATTCGGCTCATCGACGCTCCACAATTTCGGCGTGATCCAATCGATGGTCACGGAGGGCGCGTACGGCATCGAGGCACGGTGCACCACCTCGTTGCTTTGGGCGTCCCGGACCGCAAGCTCCAGCGTCCCCCGGAAACCGTCGGGGAGGGTGCCATGGACAAAGTCAATGCGCATTTGCCGCAAATCCACGAAGGTCGAGATGCGCGGCGCCCCGAAATTTCTGCGGGGGCGGATGGAGAGCCAGACATTGTCCTGCAGCCCGGCACGGGTCAGGTCGCCCTCGCCATCCGGCATTGTCGCCACAAACAGCTCGTTCCTTTCGCCGACCGGCTTGAGGGCGGCGGTGATGTCCACCCAGCAGGCGGGCGTCACCATATTGAGCTTTGCCGCATGTCCCGGCAAGGGGATGTTTTGTCCATTGACAATGACAATGCCCTTTGAATAAAGCGCGTCGAACTTGAGCAGCAGCTGTGACTTTTCCGCTTCGGGCGGAGTCGCAAATTCGCGGTAATACCATCCCTGGGCGAAAGAATCGTAGTCCTTGCCGTGAATCTTGTCAACCGCCCGCCCATCCGCAGTCCGGAAGAAATTGCATTTCGGCCCCGACCGCCAGAAACTGGGGACCAGGTAATAGCCCCATTCCTCGGAAAAAGGCGGCGGGGCGGACTGCTCCGACTCGCAGAAGGCAAAGCGCCAGAATCCATTGAGCGAGATGTCGACCCGGGCATTGCCCTGGTTGCGGCGATATGCGCCTGCAAGATCCCATTGTTCCAGCGTGGCGGGATCAGCCCGCCGCACTTTCCACTCCGGAAAATAGACGTGATCCGCCCCGGGCAGCAGACCGCAGGCCAGCGACAGAAGCAACAGGGCAATGGCAAGGCAGTGTTTTTTCATGGAATTAAAGGGAGAAGGCAGAGGGGAGGACAGAGGAATCCGCACACCGTGTCAATACACCCACACCGGCGGGTTGCTGGTGTCCCACTCGCCGCCCCAGCGCTTGAAGTGTTCGTCGCGGGTAGTGGGCGCGACATGGCCGTCGCCGTATGCCATGTTCACCTTCATCCGGTCATGGATCGCCCAGGCGTTGGATGCCCAGGCCACTGCCCCTCCGTAATTCAGGTTGTTTCTGGTGGTCAGCGCGTATGCCTGCTCGTCCGAGGTGACACGCGAGCACACCGCAAAGATATAATCCGACGGCTTCAGCATCTTGGTGTAGATCAGCACCGAACACCCATCTTTCGAAAATACCGGGCTGCCACCTCTGACTCCCTCAGCGTGCCATTGACCATTGACTGTCACGCAGCCGTTCATGTTTGCGCCATAGCAGTTCTCCTTGATCTGATCCTCGATTTTGGTCAGGTCGATCCGGCGTTTGTTTTCCGGGCAACGGACGGACTTTTCGTTCCTCTCGAGAGTTTTGGCCTCGAGCATCACGCTGGTGTACGAAAACCTGCTATTTTGCCCCTGCATGATCAGCTGATCTTCCCAGTCGGTGCTGTAGGTCAATGCCGCCAGCGACAGCTGCTTGAGGTTGTTGATGCAGGAGGTGCCCTTGGCCTTGCTGCGGGCCTTCTGCAATGACGGCAACAGCATGCTGGCGAGGATCGCAATGATCGCGATGACCACCAACAGCTCGATCAAAGTAAATGAATTGCGCGGGATTCTGCGCACTTTCCGCAAGCACCGTGCGACGGACAAGATAGCGAGGTTCGACATATTCTGTTTTCTCCTGTTCTTAGTGAATCTCAAAACCAGGTTGCGAAACGCCACTTCTGGATCTGGGCGACCGTGGCTGTACTCGCAGATATTTTAGCCAAAAAGCACCGCCGCAAAAATAACGATTTCCTTAATTATTATGAGATTTTCGGTAAAAAAAGGCGGAGAGGAACAGGGAGAGAATATAACCTCAAAAACCGTCCGCCTCCGTTCGCCTCCATTTTCCGTGGGACGGGGGGCAGTGGGTTATATTAAGGGTTGTCGCGTTTTTCTCCGCAAGGGCGGTCGGGTGCGGTTTTGCCGTTGCCGCCGATGGCGCATCATTTCCGGCATCCGGGCCTTTGCGAAGATTCCCTTTCCTCCGGAGGAGGTTCTTCCGGCATACTCAAGTACATAGAAGCAACCATCCATGAAAAAGCTAAAAGTCGGCATTATCGGCTGCGGGCGCATTTCCCGTTTTCACGCCATGCCTGCCAAGGCGCAGGAAAATGCCGTAGTCAAGGCGGTCTGCGATTTGATTCCCAAGCGTGCCGAGGGGCTGGCCAAGCTCATTGGCGGCGCCAGGACCTACACCGACTACGAGGAGATGATCGAGAAGGAGAAGCTGGATGTCGTGCACATCTGCCTGCCGCATTACCTCCACGCGCCGGTGGCGATCCGCGCCATGGAGCTGGGGTGCGATGTCTTGACCGAGAAGCCGATGGCCATTTCGATGAGCCAGGCCGAGGCGATGGTCGCCGCCGCCAGGAAGCACAAGCGCAAGCTGGGCGTCATCTTCCAGAACCGCTACAATGCGGGATCGCAGCTGGTCAAGCAGGCGCTGGACAGCGGCCGGCTGGGCAATGTCCTCTCCGCCAAATGCAATGTGACCTGGTGCCGTCCGGAGGAATACTACACATCCAGCAACTGGAAGGGCACCTGGGACAAGGAAGGCGGCGGCGCGATCATCGACCAGGCCATCCACACCATCGACCTGATGTGCTGGTTCCTGGGCTATGACATCGACTACGTCGATTGTTCGCTGGCCAATCGCCATCACAAGGGCATCATCGAGGTGGAGGACTGCGCCGACGGCCTGATCGTCTTCAAGAACGGCGTCTGCGCCTCCTTCTGGGCGATGAACTACTTTGCGCACGACTCCGATGTCGAGATCGAGCTGGCCTGCGAGAATGGCACCGCGCTGATTCGGGCCGAGCGCGGAACGGTGCGTCTCAATGACGGGCGGGAATTTTCCGCGGCGCCCGACACCCGCGAGTGCTTCGACTACGGCGGCGGGCCGTCCTACTGGGGTGCCAGCCACTACAAGGAAATCACCGATTTCTATCAATGCATTGGCGCCGGCAAGCAGCCGCCGATCACGGGCGAGGAGGTCCTGGGCACCGCCCACAAGATGATCATGGCGCTCTACGAATCCGGACGCGAGGACAAGGTGGTCAAATTCTAACCGCCATCGGCTTGGAACCATGGGTGACCTGCGGCGTGATTTGAGCACCATCCTCACTGGCAATGACTGGTTCCGTCTTGCCGCGCTGCTGGTCATCCTGCTGATCAACTCCGCCATCGAGCTGGTTGCGCTCATGGCGGTGCCGTTGTTCATTGCGGTGCTCATGGATTGTGCCGACGCCGCGCCGGACGCCACCGGTCGCGGCCTGGAGCTGCTACATGCATTTTGCCGATGGATCGGGGTGTCCACACCGCTGGGCATCGCCATTGCCGCCGGCGCGATATTGCTGTCGCTCAACCTTCTCCGGCTGATGTGGTCGACTGCCGGGATCTATTTGCAGGCCCGCTTTCTAGCCAATCGTCGAATTGCGCTGGCCAGTCGGCTCCTCGATTGCTATCTGCTGTCTGACAGCGCCGACTTGTCAGGTTATTACCACCTGCCGTGCGATCCGGCATTCCTGCGCGGCCGCAACCGCTCCGATCTGGTCAATCGCTGTGTCAATGAATCCGACCGGGTGATCAAGGATCTGGTGGGCAGTGCCTTGCTCTTCATCCAGCACGCGGTCATCGGCGCCGCCATCGTCGCCCTGCTCTTCTGGAGCATGCCGCTGATCACCGCCACCGCGCTGTTGTCGATGGCAATTTTTGCCGGCGGCTACCTCCTTTTGCGTCGTCGGCAATTGCGTCATTTAAGCCAGATTGACCTGGCCGCCCGCACCAGCGCGCTGCAGGATGCCACCGAGGCGCTGGCCACTGCCGAAGATACGCGGCTGGCCGGCACCCGCGGCTTTTTCGCCTCGCGTTTCCACCGCAATATCGAGAAGAGCGCCGACAGCTACCGCAAGAATATCCTGCATATCCAATTCGTCTGGCCATATCTGGAATTTGTGTCGCTTTTCACCCTGATGCTGGTCACCTTGATGTCGCTGGTGCTCAGCCGCGGCGACATTGCCGCCGTAGCCACCCGGATTTCGCTGTTGGCGATGGCGTTGATCCGTTTGCGCTCCAGCGCAATCAACCTTGTCGTCACCGGCGCCCAGGTGCGTTTCAACCGTGCCGCGCTGGCCGAGTTGTCGAAGGATTTGCGATCGCCAGGGAGCGATCATCGCCCCAAGGATATCATTCACGAGGATGAGTTGCCACCATGGCAATTTTGCGATTCGCTGGTTTTGCGTGATATCTTTTTCAGTTATGACGCAGTAGACCACAACAGCTACGCGCTCCAAAATATCAACCTTACCATCCATGCCGGCCAGTCAATCGGCATTGCCGGTGGCACGGGCTGTGGCAAAAGCACCCTGCTGCGGGTGATCGCCACTTTGGAGATGCGTTATACCGGCGGGATGATCATCGATGGCCGGAAACTATCCTATCGTCCGGCGGTGCGCCAAGCCATGATCGAGGGCAGGTGCTGCTTTTTTGAGGACACGCCCCTGGATCGCCATTTGCTTTTTGCATGGCGTCATGCCATTGGCTATGTCCCGCAGCGCATCGCCATCATCAACGATACCATCGCCGCCAATATCGCGCTGGGGCTTCCTCCGGAAAAACGCGACCGTGCGGCAATTGATCGCGCCCTGGCCGAATCGCAATTGTCATCCTTCGTAGCCTCATTGCCCGAGGGCCTGGAGACCACCCTGGGGGATGACGGGGTACGGCTTTCCGGGGGACAGCTCCAGCGCATCGGCATTGCCCGCGCCCTCTACCACAATCCGCAGGTGTTGCTTTTGGATGAGGCAACCGCCGCTCTCGACAATGAAACCGAGGCGGCGATTGCGCACACCCTGGCATCCATGCACGGCAGGCGCACCATCATCATCGTCGCCCACCGGCTATCGACAATCCGCGGCTGCGACCGGATATTCTTCATGGACGCCGGGAAAATCATCGACAGCGGACGCTACGACGAGTTATACGGGAGCTGCCCCCAATTCCGCGCCATGGCGGATGCGCGATAGCGCAAGGGCGGACGCCCATCACGGCGTCCGCCCCGTTTTTCCCGCCATTGCCGGGTTATTTCTGCATCGTGAGGTGCCAATATTGGGCATTGGCGTCGCGCCAGTCGGCGTGGATTGGCAGGCCGACATTCATCAGCACCGACCCGGAATAGGTCTGTCCGTCATCGGTGCGGTAAAGCGCCGCAGGATCCAGGCCGCGCAATTTCAGCCGGTAATCCGGCGTGCGGGTCACGGTGAAAATCGTCACCGCGAAGGCGATGCATTCGGCCTTGTCCTTGCTGACGAATGACCAGGCGCACAGATGGCTGGTTCCGGGGGCGATATTGCGGTAGTAGTCGCCATTGGTGACCAGGTGGTGCACTTCATGGAAGCGCTTGATTTGCGCCGGTATCTGCCTGCGCTCTTCCTCGCTGATGCGGCTGGGATCCAGTTCATAGCCGAAGGTGCCGGACAGGGCGACCAGCCCCCGGGTTTCAAACGGGGTGGTGCGGCGGACCTGGTGGTTCGGGCAGTCGGAGACATGGGCGCCCATGGCGGAGCAGGGATAGAAGAAGCTGGTGCCGTACTGGATGGCCAGGCGTGAAATCGCATCGGAGTTGTCGCTGCACCAGATTTGCGGGGTATAGCACAGCGCTCCGGCGTCAAAGCGTCCGCCGCCGCCGGCGCAGCCCTCGATCAGCAGATTCGGGTAGCGTTCGCGCATCCGCCCCAGCAGGTCGTAGAATCCCAGGACATAGCGGTGCATCACCTCGCCCTGGCGTTCCGCCGGCAGGGCCGCCGAGCCGGCCTCCGAGACGCTGCGGTTGCAATCCCACTTCATGTAGTCGATCTGCGCGTTGTCGAAGATCTTGCAGAGCTGCCCGAAGACGCAGTCCACCACTTCCGGGCGGGACATGTCCAGCATCATCTGCTGCCGACCGATGGAACGGCGGCGACCATCGATATGCAGGCAGTAGTCGGGGTGGCTGCGGTAAAGCTCGCTGTCTTCGGAGATCATCTCCGGCTCAAACCACAAACCGAACTTGAGTCCCAGATCGTGGATTTTCCGGGAAAGCCCGTCGATGCCGCCGGGGAGCTTGCGCAAGTCGACAAACCAGTCGCCGAGGCTGGAATTGTCGGCGTCACGGTGGCCGAACCAGCCATCGTCAAGCACCAGCATTTCGCATCCCAGTCCGGCGGCGGTCCTGGCCAGGTTGAGGAGTTTTTCCTCGTTAAAATCAAAATAGGTGGCTTCCCAGTTGTTGATCAGCACCGGCCGTTCCAGGTCGCGCCAGGGGCCGCGCAGGATATGCCGCCGGAAGAAGTCATGGGATGCATGGGTGAGTTCCTCCAGGCCATTCCGGGCGTAGATCAGCAGCATCTCCGGGGTCTGGAATTCCTCGCCGGCGGCCAGCGGCCAGCGGAAGTCGGTCGGGTTGATGCCGATCATGGTCCGCAGGTTGCTGTCGGGATTCAGTTCGATCTCGGCCTGCCAGGAGCCGCTGTAGAGCAACACCTGCCCGATGGCGAAGCCGGCGGTCTCGGTGGTCTCCGGATCGAGGATCACGAAGGCGGGGTTCATCTGATGGCTGGAGATGCCGCGGGTGGAGCCGATTGCGGTGATGCCGTGCGCGATGGCGCGGCGTTCGACCTGGCGTTCGCGCGCCCATGCTCCGGGGAAGGAAATCAGATCATAGCCTTTGGGCGATGCCGGCAGATCGACGGTGGCGCTATAGAGCCGCTCGATGACTGCCGGCTGGTCAGCGCGGTTGACGACCCGCAGCGAACGGGCGATCACTGGCAGCTGTTCGAAGACGGTGTAGCTCAGGATGTACTCCAGCCTGGCCGCCTCGTCGAAGAGGGTGATCTCCAGGGTCTCGCATTGGGAGTCGCTGCCATAGGACGCCGGCAGTCCATCCAGCGGCGTCTTGCCCTTGTAGATGCGATGGCTCTGGTAGAGCGGCACCGCGGTGATATGGCCGTTGGCGGTGCGGATGGCGCCGCTGGCGCGTGCATAGTCGCCAATGCCATTGGATGAGAACTCGGCGGCCATGCTCGCCGGGCTTTCGCATTCCTTCCAGCGTGGCGAGTCCGGTGCAAAGCAATGCTTCAGCAGCTCGCCGCCATCCGCGTCCGCGACGCCGACCAAGGCCGGCCCGTAGTATGCATGCTCGAGGAATCCGCATTCCGCAAGATGCATGATGTAGGTACAATTGCCTGCGTCCAGGATGAAGAGGCGTTTTGATTGATTAAATGAAATGCCCATGTGTGGATTGGGTGTTGGGGGGGGGGGATCCTGAGGCTGTGTTTTTTTGTGGGGGCTATTGGATGATCGAGAGGATCTGCGAAAAATCCCGGCAGGCGAATTCGGCGGCCTGCCGCAGGGCCGGCCAGAGGCCATCCGACGGCGCGTCATACAAGGCGATGGTGTGCAATCCGGCGGACTTGGCCGCCAGGGTATTGGGGAGGTTGTCCTCCAGCAGCACCATCTCGTCCGGCATGGCGCTTAATTTATCCGCCAGGGCCAGAAAGAATGCCGGGTCGGTCTTCTCCAGCTTCATCTCCGTGCAGCAGAAAATGCCGTCGAAATACCGGTCTATGCCGGTGCGGACGAATGCGGCGCGCGCCAGCGTGGTCGCGGAGGCGGTGGCCACATAGCACCGGCAGCCGCGCTGCCGCAGCCGGGGGAGCGTCTGGGCGACACCGCTTTTCAACGGCGCGCGTTCGGTATAGAAGGAGTCGGCCATGGCGGTGATGCCGGCGATGATCTCCTCCTCCGACAGCTGCAGGCCGTAGTCGTGCCGCAGCACCCTTGCCGACTCGCGGATGCTGAGGTTGAAGATCTGTTCCTGCAGTCCCGGCTTCGGGATGCATCCCAGCGACCGCACATACGCCGGCCCCAGGTCGATCCACATCGACATGGTGTCAAGCAGCACGCCGTCCATGTCGGAAATGATGTATTTGCAGTGCATACGGAGGAAAATGGATGATGGCAGTCACTGGCAGAATATAAGGCAGTTTGCCCATCCCGGCAGATTGCGCATGCCTTGTTCCATTATATTATGCGGATTACGACTATTCGGGATCTCTAAAGAAGTCTTTTTGATCGAGGTGCAACACCATGGAAATAGACAAGACCAAACCCTATCCGGTCATCAACGAGCTGGAGTGCAAATCCTGTTCCCGTTGCGTGGTCGCCTGCCCCAGGCAATGTCTTCGCATTGGCGGAAAGCTCAACGAGCGCGGCTATCATGCCGTTGAATATATCGGCGGCTGCATTGGTTGCGCCAGCTGCTTTTACAACTGCCCGGAGCCCAATGCCCTGGAGATCCACATCCCGGCCAGGTAGCCGGCCATCATCGGCTTATTCAAGGAGATAATTTCATCATGGCGACCAAATTGGTAAAAGGAAACACCGCGGTGGTGGTCGGCGCGCTTTACGCCGGCTGCGACTGCTATTTCGGCTATCCGATCACCCCGGCCAGCGAAGTCCTCCACGAGGCCTCGAAGTACTTCCCGATGGTCGGGCGCAAATTTGTCCAGGCGGAGTCCGAGGAGGCGTCCATCAACATGTGCTATGGCGCCGCGGCGGCGGGCCATCGGGTCTTCACCGCCTCCAGCGGCCCGGGGATTTCGCTGATGCAGGAGGGCATCTCCTACTGCGCGGGGGCGCAGCTGCCGCTGGTGGTGGTCGACATCATGCGCGCCGGCCCGGGGCTGGGCAACATCGGCCCGGAGCAGGCCGACTACAACCAGGTGGTCAAAGGCGGCGGCCATGGCAACTACCACGCCATTGTCCTGGCGCCCAACAGCGTGCAGGAGATGTGCGATGTGATGCTCAAGGCCTTCGAGCTGGCCTTCAAGTGGCGTAATCCGGTATATGTGCTGGCCGATGGCGTGCTCGGGCAGATGATGGAGCCGCTCACCTATCCGGAAAAGGCGGTCGCGCCGGAGATTGACGCCAGCTGGGCGGTGGCCGGCACCGCCAGCACCCGTCCCAACCTGGTCACCAGCATCTTCCTGGACTTCGATCAGCTGGAGCAATTCAACATCCAGCTCCAGCAGAAGTACGCCAGGATCGAGGCCGAGGAGCCCGACTGCGAAGAAATCATGACTGACGACGCCGACACCATCCTGGTGGCATACGGCATCTGTTCGCGGATCGCCAAAAGCGCGGTGGAGCAATCGCGCGCCGCCGGCAAGAAGGTCGGCTTGTTCCGCCCCAAGACCCTCTATCCCTTCCCGAAGTCGCGGCTGCGCAAGCTGGCGGAAAAGGGAAATGTCCGCTTCATCTCGGTGGAGATGAGCAATGGCCAGATGATCGACGACATCAAGCTGGCCATCGACTGCTCCCGGCCGGTCGAACTGGTCAATCGCATGGGCGGCAACCTGCTCCATCTCGACCAGATCATGGCCGCGCTCTAGCACCCCCATTTCCAGCGGAAGGATACATCATCATGTCCGAAAAAATCATCAAATCCCAGGGGTTGTACAAGAGCTTCCCGCGCAAAGGCGGAGCCGCCCCCACCGCCACCCACTACTGCCCCGGCTGCGGCCATGGCATCTTGACCAAGCTCATCGGCGAAGCGCTGCATGATCTGGAGATCCAGGACCGCGCCGTCATGATCAGCCCGGTCGGCTGCGCGGTGTTCGCCTACTACTATTTCGACTGCGGCAACATCCAGGTCGCGCATGGCCGCGCCCCGGCCGTGGGCACCGGCGTTTCCCGTGCCACCGACAGCGTGGTCATTTCCTACCAGGGGGATGGCGACCTGGCGTCCATCGGCCTCAACGAGACCATGCAGGCCGCCAACCGCGGCGAGAAGATGGCGGTGTTCTTTGTCAACAACACCGTCTATGGCATGACTGGCGGCCAGATGGCGCCGACCACGCTGGTCGGCGAAAAGACCGTCACCTGCCCCAACGGGCGCGATCCGCTGACCCAGGGCTATCCGCTGCACATGTGCGAGCTCATCAGCCAGCTCAAGGCGCCGGTGTTCGTGGAGCGGGTGGCGCTGACCGACAACCTCCATGTGCGCCAGGCCCGCACCGCCATCCGCAAGGCGCTGCAGATCCAGAAGGAAGGCAAGGGATACGCCTTCGTCGAGGTCCTCTCCGGCTGTCCGACCAACCTGGGCACCTCGCCGGTCAAGACCGACGAATGGATCAACGAGGTCATGGCGCAGGAGTTCCCGATCCGGAATTTCCGCGATCTGTCCGCGCAGGCGGCGCCAGTCGAGCGTGCGAAGTCCGATTTCTCCAAGGAAGCCCTGGACCGCATCTTCGACATCACCGGCCAGGACAGCGTGGTCGAGTCGGAAAAAAGCGGCGGGGATGTCCAGGCGAAAATCGCCGGCTTCGGCGGACAGGGCGTGCTGTCGCTGGGGCTGATGCTCACCCAGGCCGCCCTGGCGGCAGGCAGGCAGGTGTCGTGGTATCCTTCCTACGGTCCGGAACAGCGCGGCGGCACCTCGAATTGCTCGGTGACCATCTCCGACAACCCCATCGGGTCGCCGGTGGTATACCACCCCGACTTGCTGGTCGCCCTGAACAGGCCCTCCTTCGAGCGCTTCAAGAATGACGTCAAGAAGGGCGGCGTGATCCTCTATGACGCCATCATGGGCGATCTGGAAATGCCGGAGGGGGTCCGCGGAATAGCGGTTCCAGCCCAGCAGCTGGCCGACGAGGGCGGCAATCCGCGCGGCGCCAACACCGTGATGTTCGGTGTCATCAGCGCATTGGATGTCACCCGGCTGCCGAAGGCGGCCTTCAACCACGCCCTCAGCCACAGCTTTGCCAAGAAGCCGAAGCTGATTCCGATGAACGTCGCCCTCCTGGAGCATGTCCAGAAGTGGATGAAGGGCAGATAGCCCAGGAACCTGCGGGGTGGACGGGGGAGGGATGCCTCCGGCGTCCACCCTTGCAGTGGAAGGCAGGGGGGCTGGGCTTCTCCGCCATTCTTCGCCATCCTCCGCCTTCCTCCGCCATCATCCATTTTCCGGCCATGTCTTTTCGCTTTGACGTACATACTCATGCGTTTCATCCGAAGATTGCCGACAAGGTAGTCCGTCAGCTGGAGGCGCATTACCACATTCCGCCGATTGGCAGCGGCTGCTACGAGGATCTGGAGCCGCGGCTGCGCCGGGCACGGCTGGACTTCTGCTGCATCCATTCGGCGGCCACCAAGCCCGAGCAGGTCGAACCGGCCAACAACTGGGCGATAGCGCTCAAGGCGCATCCCGGCGTCATCCCTTTTGGCACCATGCATCCCGGCTACGGCCATATCGAGGACGAGCTGGCGCGGCTATGGGACAATGGCGTCCGCGGCATCAAGCTCCATCCCGACTTCCAGGGTTTCCGGGTTGACGACCCCCGTCTGGATCGCTTCTTCGGCGCCATTGAGGGTCACTTCACCCTCATGCTTCATGTCGGCGACGTGCTGCCGCCCGCCGAGAACCCGACATGTCCGTACAAGACTGCCGCCCTCAAGCGCAAATACCCCAAATTGCAGCTGATTGCGGCGCATTTCGGGGGCGTGCATCACTGGAAATATGTCATCGACGCCATGAAGGGCATGGAGATCTACATGGACACCTCCAGTTCGCTATGGGCGATCGAGCAGCCGGTGCTTGAGGCAATCTTCCGGGCATTTCCGCGCCATCTCTTCCTTTACGGTTCCGATTATCCGCTTTTCGATCCGGCGGACGAGCTGCAGCGCCTCCAGCGGCGGTTGCGCCTTTCCGACCGTGAGGTCGAGGAGCTGCTCACCAACGCCAACGCCCTCAAGCTCGCCGACGGCCAGGCGCCGTTGCCGCAGCAGTCTGGCGAAGCCGGCCAGGGATGAAGCTTCGCGCCGACCAGCTGGCCTGCGAGAGGGGTCTTTGCCCGTCGCGGGCCGTCGCCCAGCGGCTGATCCGCGATGGCCGGATCCGCCTCATTGACGGCACGCCCCTGCGCAAGCCCAGCCAGCTGATCGACGGGGGGACGCCGCTGCAACTGACCGCCCCCGAACAATATGTCTCGCGCGGCGCCTATAAGCTATTGGCCGCGCTGGACGCCTTTGATCCCCCCGTCGCCGGGCGGGTCGTGCTTGACCTGGGCGCATCCACCGGCGGCTTCACCGACCTGCTGCTCCAGCGCGGGGCGGTGCGCTCCTACGCCGTGGATGTCGGCACCGGCCAGCTACACGGGAAATTGCGCGACGATCCGCGGGTTGTCAATCTGGAGCAGACCAACGCCAGGCAGCTTGACCGCGCATTGATCCCCGAGGCCATCGGGATCCTGGTCGCCGATGTCTCGTTCATTTCCCTGACCAAGGTACTGCCGCCCTGTGCGCCGCTGCTGGCCGATGACGCCTGGATCATGGTGCTGGTCAAGCCCCAATTCGAAGCCGGACGCGACGCCATCGGCTCCGGCGGCGTGGTCCGCGACCAGGAAATACAGCGCAAATGCGTCGAGGATATCATCGCATTTGCCAGAAATGAATTGGGATGGCGCTGCATCGGAACAGTGCCATCCCCGATCAAAGGACAAAACGGCAATCAGGAATATATCGCCGCCTTCACGCCTTAAAACGGAACATCGTCCCGTTTTTCCCAATTCTCCGCCGCACCGGCAGGAGCATCATCGGACTTCCCTTCCGCAAGGTCGCCGCTGGCCGGCAATGCGGCAAACACGATGTTCATCGCCTCGATTTGCTGTTCGATTCCCAGCTTGCTCTTCACCTCCGCCAGGATGTCATTGCGCAGGGAATTGTGGATTCCGACCACATCCGCCCCCGGCTCCGCGGCCACCACCAGCTCCACGACCACCTTCCCGCGATGATGGCGCAAATTGACGCTCTTGAGCTTGAGCGACGGCAGCCTTTCCACCGTTCCCCGCAGGAAATTCAGGAACGCCGAACGCATGATCACGAAGTCGCCGCCGTTGTCATTGATCCGGATGCCATTGCAGCCGCGGCGGCACAGGCAGAACAACTTCACCAATGCCGCCAGGACCACCAGCACAACCGCGGCAAAGGCCATGCCCAGCAGAAATTCACGGTTGGCCAGATAGGCACCGGCGTTATGGATGCAATCTACTATCTTTTGCATGGCAGTTCTCCACAGGGTGGCTTAAACGGAAGCGACGGGGAAAAGCAGAATCCGCCTTCCGCGGCTCCTACAATGCGGCGTCCGGCTCCTCGGCCTTGGCGGCCTCCTCGCCCTCTTCAACCTCCGATGACTCCTCGGTGGTCTTGCTTTCGGGCTCGACCAGATCCTTCACCAGCACATCGACCTTGCCCAGCTTGGCGCCGGCGTAGCATTCGATCTGCTCGCGGACCGTCTGCTGCACCTTCTTGACCACTTCCGGGATGACCGCGCCGAAGTAGACCAGGATCGCCAGGGTGACATAGACCTTGTCGTCCTTGAACTCGATCAGGATGCTGCTGTCGTATGAGCGGTCGGAGAAGATATTGACCAGATCGGCGACGCCCTTGGGGGCGAAGCGCGCCACGCCGTCAATCGCCAGGACATTGCGGGTGATGATGCGGGCGATGACATTCTGCGAGATGCGGACGACACCGCCGGACGCACCGTCTTCGTCGATCACCAGCGTGGTCTGGCGCGCCGGCTTGCCGCCCTTGGCCTCATCGACTTCCGGGGTCGCTTCCGTGGTTTCGCTGTTGATTTTCTCTTCCTGTGACATTATGCGTTCCTCCCAATGTGTTATGGAAAAGGGGCTGCGGTTGCACTCCACCTAAGGAGCATGGATGCGTGACGCCGATAATATACCCTGAATCCGTGAAGTCGAGCCCCTGGATGGCGTGAAGTTGGCTCTTTTTTGCGCCATGGTTTCGCCATTTCCCGTGCCCTGCCTCATCCCCCCCCCCACCTGCACCCGCCTCATCCCGCCGCAAATTTTAACGTCACGGGAAACGGTTATATTATGCGGCATGTCGTCAACAACCGCAGCATATCAAATCCAGGTGATCCAGGAGATCAGCTCGGCGATCATCCATGGGCATGACGTCGAATCCCTGCTGGACAGGGTTCTGGACATCATTGACCGGAAGATGGGGATGCTTCGCGGGACCTTTGCGCTGCTCTATGGCGACACGCTGCATATTGCGGCGTCGCGCGGGCTGGATGACGCCGAGAAGCAGCTTGGGCACTACAAATTGGGCGAGGGCATCACCGGACAGGTGGGAAAAAGCGGCAGGAGCCAGATCGTGCCGGACCTGCGCAACGACCCGCGTTTTCTGAACCGCACCGGCGCCCGGCATTATGACCGGCAGGTCGCCTTCATCTGCGTGCCGCTGCTGCATCTTGAAAAGGTGGTCGGGACGCTTTCGATCGACCGTCCGGTGACTGCCGACACCGATTTGGACGCGGATGCGGCATTCCTGGAGATCATCGCCAACATCACCGGCGACGCCGCGGCATCATATATCGAGTTGCATGAAGAGCGGGAGGCGCTGCTGGCGGAGAACCGCAAATTGCGCAGGATGCTGGACAGCAATCCCGGCGAGCTCATCGGCAATTGCCGGGAGATGCAGCAGGTCTATGCCCAGATCCACCAGGTCGCGCCTTCGGACGCCACGGTATTGATCCGCGGCGCCAGCGGCACCGGCAAGGAGATGATCGCCCGCGCCATCGTCTCGCTTTCGCCCCGCAAGGACAAGCCGTTTGTCGCGCTCAATTGCGCGGCGTTGCCGGAGTCGCTCATCGAGAGCGAGCTGTTCGGCCATGAGAAGGGCGCCTTCACCGGCGCGGTGAGCCGCCGCATCGGCTGGGCGGAAAGCGCCGAGGGCGGGACGCTTTTCCTGGACGAGATCGGCGACCTCACCCTCCAGACCCAGGTCAAGCTGCTGCGTTTCATCCAGGAGCGGACCTTTTCGCGGGTCGGCGGAACCGAGGAGCTGCACGCCAACGTGCGGTTCCTGGCCGCCACCAGCCGCAACCTGGAGGAACTCATGGAGAAAAAGCTCTTCCGCGAGGACCTCTATTATCGCCTGAACATCTTCCCGATCAACATGCCGCCGCTGGCGCGGCGCAAAAGCGACATCATCCTGCTGGCGGAGCATTTCATCGACAAGCTGAATGCCAAGTACAACAAGAATATCGAGCGGATTTCCTCCGGTGCGATCAATTTGCTGATGAGCTACCACTGGCCGGGAAATGTGCGCGAACTGGAGAACTGCATGGAGCGCGCGGTGCTTACCGCCAGCGACAACTGCATCCATTGCCACAACCTCCCGCCGTCGTTGCAGTCCATCAGCAGCGCGCCGCCGGTTTCGAATGCCGGCACCGCCGCCTCCGGCGTCCCGCTGTCGGTGCTGCTGGAAAACTATGAGCGCGATGTGCTTACCGACGCCATCAAGCAGAGCAACGGCAATCTCTCGGCCGCCGGCCGTTCGCTGGGGCTCTCGCCGCGGATGATGAACTACCGCATGAACCGCCTGGGGATAAGCCGCTAGCGGCGCCAGCGGCGGCGCCGGACACCGCCAGCGGCGGCGGCGGCATTATTTTTCACCGCTCAGCTTGGTGAATTTGCGGTGCATTTCCGCATAGCGGCCGTTGCGCGCCAGCAGCTCGTCGTGAGTGCCGATCTCCAGGATCCGCCCGTCGCCCATCACCACAATGCGGTCGGCATTCTGGATGGTCGAGAGGCGGTGGGCGATCACAAAGGAGGTACGCCCCTTCATGAGCTGGTCAAGGGCTTCCTTGATTTCGGACTCGGAGTCGACATCCAATGCGCTGGTGGCCTCGTCCAATATCAGCACCCGCGGGTTGCGCAGCAGCGCCCGCGCGATGGCAATGCGCTGGCGCTGTCCGCCGGAAAGGCGCGCGCCGTTTTCGCGAATCGGGGTGTTGATCCCATCCGGAAGGCTGTTGACCAGCTCCTCGAGGTTGGCGAATTTTATGGCGCGGAAGATGTCGTCGCTGGAGGCATTGGGGACGCCGTAGGCGATATTGTCGCGGATGGTGCCGTCGAACAGGATCGTCTCCTGGTTGACCACCGAGATGAAGCGCCGGTAGGTACGCAGATCCAATTGGCTCATGTCGCGCCCGTCCAGCAGGATCCGCCCGCTGGACGGCCGGATGAAGCCGATGACCAGCTGGGCGACCGTCGACTTTCCGGCGCCGGAGGATCCGACCAGCGCGATGGTCTCTCCGGGATGCACCTGCAAGGTGAAGTCCCGCAGCGCCGGCGCCGCGCCCGGCTCGTAGCTGAAGGTGACATCCTGGAAATCGAAGCCGCCCTTGACCTCCTCGACGACCTCCTTGCCCTCGTTTTGCTCGACATCCGGGCATTCCAGCACTTCGCCTATCGACTTGACGGACTCCAGTCCCTTGGTCATTGCCGGCATGAAGTTGAGCAGCTGCATCACCGACCCGGAGATCACCGAGAAGTACCCGGCCAGCAGCGTCACGTCACCCAGTCCGATGTCCAGATAGCCCTTGAGATAGAGGATGGCGGCCAGCGCCAGCGTGATCAGGTTGAAGACATTGATCAGCGACCAGTTTACGGAATTGAAGACCGCGTTCAGGCTGTCGAGCTTGAATCCGGTGACCCGGATCCGGTCGAGCCGCTGTCCGACGCTGCTCAATTCCGTGTCCTCGAGGTGATGGGCGCGGGTCACCGGGATCAGCCGGAGCATTTCGTTGACCCGTCCGGACATCTCCTCCATGCTGACCCGGAAGTCGCGGTTGCGCTGGGCCATCCGGCTTCGCACCAGTCGGTAGAGAATCACCGCCACTGGCACCAGCACCAGGTAGAACATGATGAACAGCGGCGCGCGGATGGCGGTCACCGTGACCGCCACCGCCATGGATGCGATGATGCCGGGGAGGCTGTCGACCAGCATCCGGGTCAGCATTTCGACGTTTTCGACATCGCGCAGCACCTTGGTCTGCAGCACGCCCATCTTGTTCGAGGTATGGAAGTGCATGGAGAGATGCTGCAGCCGCGTGCACAGCGCCGCCCGCAGGTTGCACTCCACCTGCCGGCTCACGCTGCTGAACACCCGTGCATAGATGATATGGGTCGGGATATTCTGCACGATGACGCAGGTGCCGACGATCAGCAGCCGCAGGATCTGCCCGACATCTCCGGGAGGATCGCTGGACAGCAGATTGATGAAATCCGCAGTGATGATCGGCAGAATGTATATCGGGCTGGACTTGATCAGGAACATGAAGACCACGAACGCCAGCCGCCATTTGTATGCGGCATAAAAGCCGCAATAGGTGGAGAGCGCCTTCTGGTCACGGTATTTGCCCCAGAGTAGTTTGTACATGGCAAGTCCTGTTTTTTGGGATGGAGTGGAGTTCGGTGGATTGAAAAACCGTACTGCTTCCGTCAAACGGCGGAAAATATCATGCCTTTGGCAAATTGCAATCCGCGATTGCAAAAGTGTGGCTGGATAGTTTTCCTTGCTGCCGGCTGGGGAAGTTCGGCTCTCACTGGCCGGTCACCGCAAGGTCCACGATGCTGGATGAATAGCCCTCGCCGCCCCAGAAGAGCAGCTGATGCCGTCCGGTGGCCAGTTCGATCATGCGTCCCCCGGGCAGATGCCCGGCATATTGTCCATCGACGTAGAGATGGCATGGCGACGGCGAGGTCTTGACCACGCACCTCGCCTTGCCGCCTCTGGTTGCGCAATAGCTGCCGGAAGCGGGCGAATACACCAGCGTCGCCTGCAGCCGGGTCGCGCCGATGCGTTCATCGCCGCATCGGCGGCATTGCGCCAGCGGGATTGCCGCCACCGCCATTCCGGGGATGGACTTCTCGCAGAAAAGCGACGCCGCCAGGCCGCTGCGCGGGCAAAGCGCCACCTGCTTCAGTCTTCCGGTGTCCTGCGGCCATTGCGGCAGTGCGCCCTGATGCAAATAGCGCTGGATGGCGCCGGCCACCGGCGCGGCCGCGCTGCCGCCGACCAGCGCGGGGGCCGGGGCGCCGGACTTGTTGCCATACCATACGGCCACCGTCCACTTCGGGGTCACGCTGAAGCACCATGCGTCGCGGTTGCCATTGGAGGTGCCGGTTTTCCACGCCACCTTCATCCCCTCGGCGCCGGGCAGCGGCCGGCTGCAGAGCATCTCCAGCAGCAGTTCGACGGTGCCTGGCAGCCAGTATCGCGCCGGCTCGCCGGCGCCGGATGGCCAGTCCTCCAGCAATTGCGGATGCCGGATCGTCCCCAATGACGAATATGCGGACGCCAACGCCAACAGCTGCGACTCGATTCCGCCCAGCGCCAGGGTGAGGCCGATCTGCTCCGCCGTGGCCTTCGCATCCGGCGCAAAGATCCCCATTGGCTGCAGCAGACGGATCATGCGCTTCACTCCGAGTCGCCGGAGCAGCCGGATGGCGGGGATGTTCAGCGAGTCGGCCAGCGCATCCCGGGCGGCCACATCGCCCCGGAACTGCCCGTCGTAATTCACCGGATGATAGTCGCCGAATGCCATCGGCGTATCCTCCAGGATGGTCGCGGCGGTGATCAGCCCGCCGTTGATGGCCTCGCCATAGATGAACGGCTTGAGCGCGGAGCCCGGAGAGCGCCACGACAGCGCGGCGTTGATGGCCTGGCTGCGCTGGTCGCCGCCGGGCAAAGTCCCCACCAGCGCCCTGACCTTTCCGCTGGCGTTCTCGATGACCACCCCGGCGCCGTCATTGACTCCCGGAAGGGCGTCGCGCCCGGCCGCCAGATGCGCCCGGAGGAGGTTCTGCAATGCCGGATCCAGAGTAGTGCGGTAGCTTTGGCGCAATGGCGACCGGGACAATACCATCCCGGTGAACTCGTTTTCCACCTGGCTTGGCCAGGCGGGAAGGGTGAAATCGCGGAAGCGCAGCGGCATTGCCCGGATTTGCGCCGCCTCGTCGGCGGTCACATGCCCGGCGCGCTGGAGGATGACCAGCACCACATCCCGGCGCCATATCGCCCGGCGGACAAAACGGTCGGGGCGGAAGCGGTTCGGGCTTTGCGGCAGCCCGGTGAGCAGCAGTTGCTCGGAGCGGTTCAAGTCCCGCGCGCTGCGCCCGTAGTAATAGCGCGCGGCGGCCTCAATCCCGCAGAGCTTGCCGCCGTACGGCAGCATGTTGAAGTAGTCGCCGAGGATATCCGCCTTGCTGTGGGTTCGCTCCCAGTTCAGCGCCATGCCCATCTGCCGCAGCTTGTAGATGATGCCGCGGCCGCGGCCGCAATACTGGTTCACCACCTGCATGGTGATCGTCGAGCCGCCGGAGACGATGCGGCCGGTGGAGACGAATTGCCAGAAGGCCCGCGCCATCGCCCGGTAGTCAACCCCGTGATGACGGTAGAAATTACGGTCCTCCACCGCAATGACATCGCGCTGCATCTGCTCCGGGACCTCCGTAAGCGCCACCGGAAAGATCCACCGGTAGTCGCTGCCGCGCCGGATCGACAGCTCCCGGCCATGGCAGTCAAGGAACACCACGCTCCCGCAAAAGGCGTCGATCGCCTCCTGCGGGACCACCTGCGCATTCATCCACCACCACACCAGGCAAAACGACAGCAGGGGCACGCCGGAGGCGGCCACCGCGACAATGGCAATGGCGCGCCGATGGCGCAATATGATGCCGGTCAGCCGTTTTTTCATTTTCTTGCGGGGCGGGACGGGTGGCGGGGGAAGGCGGGGCGGGCGACCGTGAGAATTTAGCATGGATGGCGGATGCTGCTGAAGTCTTCCATCGAATGCCATCCGTCAATGGAGTGCTAAAGTATGGCTCCGCCCGGGAAAACCGGGATTTTCAATTTCACCACCCCTACCTTCCGCCTCCCTCCGATGTCAAGGAATCTTAATCTGGGCAGATACGACTTTGCGTCATACGCCTGCTTCACTGCATACGCCACCTGCTCGCTGGCCATCCCGCTGTCGGTGGTGGCGATGGGCAAGTCGCTGGCCTTCCCGCTGGATGCCGGCGGAATGGGCGCGGCCGGCTTCCTGCACATGCTCCGCAGCGTCGCCATGCTGATCATGCTGACCATATGCGGATGGATCGCCGGGAAATGGGGCAAACGCCTCACCCTGGGATACGGGGTGCTGGGCATGGGGATGGGCATTTTGTGCTGCGCCTTTGCCCAGCAATACTGGATGCTGATGCCATTTCTTTTCGCCACGGGAATCGGCGAGGGCTTCATCGAGGGCATAGCCTCGCCGTTCGTGCAGGATCTCCACCAGAAGGATGCCGACCGCTATATGCCGATTGCCCATTCATTCTGGTCGGTCGGCATTGCCGTCGCCGTGGTCCTGGTGGGCGGATTGCTGGCCATCAATGTCAACTGGCGGATCATATTGGCCATCATCGGGGCGTTGAGCTGCCTTAGCGCCCTGGGATTCCTGTGGCGGGACAATCCCGCCAGGCCATATCCCGAGTCCGGGAAGCCGGTCGCCATCAAGGCCTTCGCCAGGGACAGCCTCAAGATCTTCCGGTCGCTGCGCTTCTGGGGATACTGCCTGGCAATGTTCGTCGGCGCCGGCGCGGAATTCGGACTCACCTTCTGGTCGGCGCCATATCTTGAGCTCAATTTCAACGCCGGACCATGGGTCGCCAGCCTGGGCACCGGCGCCATCGCCTTCGGGATGTTCATCGGCCGCGCGCTCACCGGATACTTTTCAACCCCGCGGCGAATTCCGTATTTCCTGATCGCCTTCTCGCTGGGAACCATCCCGATCACCCTGGCGCTGGCCTGCCTGTCACCGGAGGTCATCCCCTGCCGATGGCTGCTGATCACCATAATCTTCGTCCTGCTCACCCTGGCCGGCGTCGGCGTTGCGCCATATTGGCCCAGCCTCCAGGTCCATGGCGTCAACAACCTGCGCAATCTGGACGCCACCCTTCTCTATATCTACTTCTCCGCCCTCGGCGTCCCCGGCTGCGGGCTGTTCACATGGCTGCTGGGATGGCTGGGGGACCGCTATGGCATGGGACGGGCATTCCTCGTCATCCCGGCGTCGCTGCTGGTGTATGCCACGATCATCTTCCTGGAACACTGGGTCTTCCGCCCGAAAAGCGAAGAGCTGGAGTAGGATGGGAATCCGTATCCCAGCCGTTCGCCTCTGTCCACAACCAATTGTGGACGGAGGCCGGCCGTCACCCAATCCATTGTGCCTTTTTGCGCCATTTTCAAAAAAATTCCGCCTTCTTGAAAAATTGTTTATTCCCTTGAGGTGAGTGAATTGGGACTCAAAGCCGGCGATGCGGGGGCATTTCCACAATATTTTGTGACTGGAAAATAAATTATCACCATATATAGTGTATCCGTTACGCAGAATCGTCCGCCCAAAGATCCGAGCAACCCCCCAACACCCTGGAGTGCAATAGAGAAGCATGGTATGCGCTGTTGATTACAATCCATTTGTCAGTTTCCGCAAGCGTGATGGCGTAGTGGTCCCCTTCGCCATTGAGAAGATCGCGCTGGCAGTATACAAGGCCGGTTGCGCCGCCGGCAACCAGGATGGCCGGCAATTTTCCGAGGCGATGGCGGCGGACATCGCCCGCGACGTCCTCGCCCAATTGGACAATCCGCTGTGCGAGTACTATGTCCAGCCGGACGGCAATGGCGAGCGCATCCCCGACATCGAGGATGTCCAGGATCTGGTGGAGATTGTCCTTTCCGAGCACAAATTGCCGGCCACGGTGGCCGCATACAAGCGCTACCGCAAGGCCCGTGAGCGCGCCCGCGCGGCCATCAGCGTGCGCGAGGCGGACAGCAAGCGCGGCCGCAAGGGCGACATCACCGACCAGAGCCTGCTGCTGGTGCAGTCCATGGGCGACTCCGCGCTGGCGCCCTGGGACCGCAACAAGATCGTCCACAAGCTGGTCGACAAGCTGGGCATGAAGACCCAGGAGGCGCTTGCCATCGCCAAGGAGGTCGAGAACCAGATCATCCTGAGCAACATCAAGACGGTCAACACGCTGCTGGTGCGTGAGATGGTCAACAATGTGCTGGAGGACCACGGCTACGCCGGACGGCTGCGCGACCTGTCGATGTACGCGGTCCCCCGGGAATTCGTCGAGAGCCTGATGAGCTCCAAATCGAATGAGAACAGCAACATCGTCAACAACAACCCGGAGGCCGTGAACCTCTCGATCGCCGAGCTGGTGTTGAAGCAGTGGGGTCTGGACGCCATCTTCTCGCCGGAGGTGAAGGCGGCGCACGACACCGGCGCCATCCATCTGCACGACCTGGGCTATCCGCACCGCGTCTACTGCTCCAGCCATTCGATCGAGTACATCAAGAAGTACGGGCTGTGCGGGCTGTCGAACCTGAGCACCGAGTCCAACCCCGCGCGCAGCGCCAGCGTGCTCACCGGGCATCTCAACACCTATCTGGCGTCAATGCAGGCCAATTACGCCGGCGCGCTGGGCATCGCCTACATCAACATCTTCTATGCGCCCTACCTGGTCGGCATGAATGACGCCCAGATCAAGCAGATCGCGCAGGAGCTGATCTTCAACGGCTCGCAGAACGCCTTCTCCCGCGGCGGCCAGACCCTCTTCCTGGACTTCAACATCCACACCGGAGTGCCAAACTACATGAAGACCGTCCCCGCGGTCGGCCCCGGCGGCAAATACCAGCTCAAGAACGCCCAGGGCCAGATCGTGAGCCTGATCGAGAAATTGCGTGACGACACCGACGCCAATGGCAACCGGCTGATGGACCTGTTCGTCACCGACCCGGACGGGTCGCAGCGGCTGGTGCTGCATGAGCTCTACAGCGCCAGGAACGGCCTGTATCTGGACGAGTCCGTCGAGGAGGGCCTCAGGAAGCGTGGCGAGCACATCGTCTGCTATGGCGAGTACCTCAATGAAGCCCGCCGTTTCACCTCGGCGCTGCTGAAGGTGTGGGGCGAGGGCGACCGCAATGGCCGGATCTTCGAGTTCCCGAAATGCGACTTCCATGTCTCCAAGGAGACCTTCGAGGATCCGGAGCAATACAAGATCTTCCAGGAGGCATGCGAACTGGCCAGCCACAACGGCTCGACCTACTTCATCTTCGACCGCGACGAAGTCACCCTGTCCGCATGCTGCCGCCTGCGCACCACCATCAGCGACAACCGGATGCTGCGCCATCCCGAGTGCCTGCGCTTCTGCGGCTTCCAGAACGTCACCATCAACCTGCCCCAGTGCGCCTTCCGCGCCGCCCGCGCCGGCCGCAAGGACTACGACGGCGTCATCGAGCAGATTGACCGGATGATGGAGCTGGTGGTCCAGGCGCATCTCCAGAAGCGCAAGATGATCGCGCAGATGATGTCCGAGCCGGGCCGTCCCCTGTGGCAGGTCGGCAAGATCGCCTGCGACGGCCGGCCGTACATCGAATTGGACAAGGTCACCCACATTGTCGGCATGCTGGGCATGAACGACATGGTGAAATTCCTGCTGGGCAAGGAGATGCACGAGTCCGACGAGGCCTTTGACATGGCTTTGCGCATCACCGCGCACATGTACCTGAAGGTCAAGGAGTACACCGAGAAGCTGCATCTGAAATTCACCCTGGAGGAGTCGCCTGCCGAAAGCGCCGCGCGGCGTCTGGCCAAGGCGGATCTGCTCTACTACCGTCCGGAGGCCCTCAGCTGCTACAAGGGGGACAGCGAGGACGTGGCCTACTACACCAACTCCATCCATCTGGCGGCCGAGGCCCCGGTGTCGCTGGTGGAGCGCATCCGCAAGCAGGCGGTCTTCCACTCGCTGATCGAGTCCGGCGCCATGATCCACGCCTTCGTCGGCGAGGAGAAGCCCTCCGCCGGCGCGATCAGCCAGCTCATCCGCATGACCTTCGAGAGCACCCAGGCGGCGCAGGTCACCATCTCTCCGGAGTTCACCTACTGCCAGCATTGCGGCCATCAGACCCGCGGGCTGCACGACGCCTGCGTGCAATGCGGATCGCATGATGTCTTCGGACTCACCCGGGTGGTCGGCTATTTCAGCAAGATCCAGAATTGGAACAAGTCCAAGCGCTACGGCGAGCTGGTGAACCGCCACCGCGGTGATTACTCGGTCGGCAATGCCGGCACCGGCCATGGAGTTGAAAACGCCGAATAGGAACGCCACTGAAATCATGAGCAAATTCACCATCAATGTCTTCGGGAAGCACGGCTGCGCCAAATGCGCCATGCTCAATCGCCGCATCGACCAGCTGCTGGAGAAGGGCCAGTACTCCGATTTCACCAAGGTCTACCGGGACGTCCTCACCGAGGACGGCCTGGTGACCTTCTGCAAGGCGGAGTGCCTCAACCCCAGCCGCATTCCCGCCATGGTGATCTCCGTCACCGACGGCGATGGGCGGGAGCGCTATCTGGAGAATCCCGCCCCGGGGCGGCCGGATCCGGTATGCAAGGATTCCAGGCTCTACCAGTTCCTGGGGATCCAGACCGACTATTCGCCGGAGGGGAAGGGGGTGATCACCCCGGAGATGATCCAGTCCATCCTTGACGAGGCGGCCAAAATTGCCTGATCCCGACTCCAGATCCGTCATCCACGCCATCATGAGCCAGCCCAGCATGGTCGATTTCCCCGGCCAGATGGCGGTGCTCATGTTCACCCCCGGATGCAATTTCCGCTGCGGCTTCTGCCATAACGCCGACCTCATCCCCCAGGCCGGCGCCAGGACCTACACCTATGGGCAGCTGCGGGAAAAACTGCGGCGGCACCGCGAAAACTGGGTCCGGGCGGTGACTGTCAGCGGCGGCGAGCCCACCATCCATGCCCGTCTGCCGGAGACCATCCGCTTTCTCAAGGACGAGGGCATGATGGTGAAGCTGGACACCAACGGCAGCAACCCGGAGATGCTCGAAGAGCTGCTGCCGCTGGTCGACTATGTCGCCATGGATGTCAAATGCTCGCCGGAGAACTATCCGGCGCTTGCCGGCTTCCGCGGCATTGACCGCATCCGCAGGTCCGCCCGGCTGATCATCGACCAGGCCAGGGACTACGAATTCCGGACCACGGTGCTTGAAAGTGTGCATACCGACGATGATATTATGGCCGCCGCCGATTTGATCCGCGGCGCCAGGCGCTGGTATTTCCAGCCCTTCCTGCCGCATGACAACCTCCCGGACCCGGGATTGCGCCAGGCGGCGCGCACCCGCCCGTCGGTGCTTGAGCATTGCGCACGGATCGCCCAGGCGGTTGTCCCCGGCGCCGCCGCCAGGTAGCCGCGGCCCATCCTCCCCCGCATCCAAGAAGGAGTCGTGCCATGCTCTTCCCGCTCATATCATTCCAGGTGCAGCTGGCAGTCGTGGCGCTGGCCCTCATCCTGCTTTACGGCTACCGGTATGTGCTGGGCAAGGCGCCGCTGCACATCACCTTCTGCTTCTATTTCGTGTTTGCGCTGCTGGCGGACACGCCGCGCATCTGCGCGCAGGAGAGTTTCGGGATCTTCCATTATCCGGGAAGCGGCGCACTGTGGCTGCCGTTCCTGTTGCTGATGCTGGTGATCTATGCCGCGGAAGGCGTGGCGGCCAGCCAGCGTTTCTTCCTGTGCATGGCCTTTGCGGCGCTGTGCTTCTTCTGCCTGCTCTTCCTCTGCCTGGGGTTTCTGCTGCCCAGCGGCCCGCCTCCGGACTTCATCCGCGACGTCATTTCGCTGGACCCCTCATGGATGGTCCATCGCAAGCAGATCAGCGGCGCCTTCGGGCTGCTGCCGCACCTGGGGTTCATGCTGATCATGCCGCCAATCTACCAGGCGTGCTGCAACCGCGGCTTCTGGCGGTGGTTTGCGATCTTCACCTGCCTGGCGGTATACCTGCTGCTCAACGAGTCGTTAAGCGCAATCCTCACCGCCACCCTGGCCGGCGCCAAGGCCTACACCCCGCTGGAAACCGGCTACTGGTGCCTGAACCTGAGCACGGCGCTGTGGTTCGCGCTGCTCGGGCACTGCTTCCTGGCCATGACCCCGGAGTCCGCCTATCGGCACCGGAGCCGCAACCCCTTCCGCTTCCTGACCGAGTTCGCCAGCTTTTTTCCGACGGCATCCCGCATGGGGCGGTCATTGAGCGAATGGGCCGAGCGATACAAGGTGGTGATCGACAACTCCAGCGAGCTGATCCTCCTCACCACCCCGGAGGGGCAGATCATCAACGCCAACCGCATGGCGGTCAAGTGCATCGGCCGCAGGAAGCTGCAGCAGGCCGGCTTCACCATGGACCAGGTGGTCTCCGATGCCGGCGGGCGCCCCTGGAACTGGCGGGAGGCCATGCCCGCCGCCGGCATGGAGGCCCATGGCGGCATCCGCAAGGTCTACCACTACCATGACCTCCGGCTGGAGATTCCGGGAAGCCATCCCATCGACCTGGATGTCAATGTATCCCACGCCATGTTCAATGGACGCAGCATCGCCATCATCATCGCCCACGATGTGACCACCCAGAAGGAGGAGGCACGGCGGCGCAAGAGCCAGACCGAGCAGATGATGCACTCGCAGCGGCTGGAGTCGATCGGGCAGCTGGCGGGGGGATTCGCCCATGATTTCAACAACCTGACCCAGTCCATCCAGGCCAGCGTGGACGCGCTGCTGCTGAAATTCCGCTTCGAGCCGGAGGAGCGTCATCTGCTGGCGAATATCGAGGACGGCTGCCGGCGCGCCACCACCCTGACCAACCAGCTGCTGGGCTTTGCCCGGAAGGGCAAATTCCATGTCGCGGAACTCGATCTGCGGCAGATGCTGGATCATATCCTGCAGCTCTTCCTGCCATCCGCCAAGGGGATCAGCTGCCGGCTGCTTTGCGCGCCGGTCGACCTCACGGTCAAAGGCGATGATGTCCAGCTGGGGCAGGTCGTCCTCAACATGCTGATCAACAGCCGCGACGCCCTGGAGGACCGGCCCGATCCGCGCACCATCACCCTGCGGGTGGAGGAGGCCCAGGCGGAAAGCCCGGAATGGAAGAGCCGTCCCGACCATCGCGCCAAGGCCAACGACTTTCTGTGCATCAAGATCCGCGACAACGGCTGCGGGATGGACGATGCCACCCGCGAGCGGATGTTCGACCCGTTCTTCACCACCAAGCCTTCCGGACGCGGCACCGGGATGGGCATGGCCATGGCCTTCGGATGCATCGCCAACCACCATGGCTGGATCCATGTGGAGTCCGCCCCCGGCCAGGGATGCTCGATCGCCATATTCCTGCCCCGGGCCGCCGCCGATGCCGCCACCGGCGAACCGCCGACCTCGGATCTGGAGCCGTGACCGCCGCCGGGCGGCATACGGAGTGCGCCGCAGGAATTATAGTTGCAATGACGCCGCACCAAGCCACGGAACATTGCGCCACCACCCAACCACAAGGACATAGCCTGCCATGCTGATCAAAAACGCGCGAATCATCACTCCCGGACTCGAGTTGCCCAATGCCGCCATCCTGGTCGATGACGGCCGGATCCGGCGGATCTTCACCGCCGGCGAGCCGCTTCCCGCGGCCGCCGATGTCTACGACGCCGCCGGCAAGATGGTGATGCCCGGATTCATCGACCTGCACTTCCATGGCGCCATGGGCTATGAGACCACCACTGACGACGCGCGGGCAATGGACGCCATCGGCGCCCAGAAGCTGCGCGAAGGCGTCACCAGCTGTTGCCCGACCACCCTCACCCTGCCGGAGGAAAAGCTGGCCGCCAGCCTGGCGCACATCGAATCCTACCGTCGGCAGCCATCGGGGGCGCAGGTGCTCGGAGTGCATCTGGAGGGCCCGTATGTCAACCCCGAATGCCTCGGCGCCCAGAATCCCGCCTATCAGCGCAACCCGTCAATCGACGAAATCAAGCGTCTCGACGCCATTTCGCCGGTGAAGCTGATCACCTACGCGATTGAACTGCCCGGGGCGGTGCCGTTCACTGAGGAGCTGCTCGCCCATGGCATCACCCCGTCATGCGGCCATTCGAACGCCGACATGGAGCAGTTCAACGCGGGGTACTGCCGCGGCCTGCGGCGGCTGACCCACTTCTGCAACCAGATGACCAAGCTCCACCACCGCTCCATCGGGCTGGTCGGCGCGGGATTCTACCTGCCGGATGTCTATGTCGAGCTCATCTGCGACCGGATCCACCTCTGCGAGGACATGATCCGGCTCATTTTCCGCAGCAAGGACCTCTCCCGCATCCTGCTGATCACCGATGCGATGGAGGCCTCCGGCCTGAAGCCGGGGAACTACCAGCTGGGCGGTCTGGCGGTCGTGGTCAGCGACGGCGCGGCGCGCCTGGCCTCCAATGGCGCCCTGGCCGGAAGCATCCTGAAGATGAACGACGCCCTCCGCAATGTCCATGAAGTCACCGGCATGCCGCTGGGCGAACTGGTCCGCACCACCGCCCTCAACCAGGCCGAGGAGCTTGGAATCGCCGACCTCGGGCGGATCCAGGCCGGATTCCGCGCGGACCTGGCGGTGCTGGATGACGCATTCCAGGTCGCGCAGGTCTTCATCAACGGCCAGCGGCGGCTGTAACAGCGCCGACCCCGCGGTCCGCCATCACCAATCCACCGACCCTAACCATCATCGCCATGTCAGACGAAAAAAAAGAATTGGCCGCGCTTCTGGCTCCATACGGCCAGGAGCATCTGCTGCGCTTCTGGGATCAGCTCTCTCCGGAGGAGAAAGGCAATCTGTCCAGCCAGATCCGCGGCATCAACTGGGAGAACGTGATGCATTGGTATCGCGAGGTGACCGAGGGCGGCGGCAGCGACGGCATCCCCTTCGACCGGCTGACGCCCGCGCCATATGTCGAGTTGCATCCGGATGATGCGGCGGCCCGCCGGCGGCTCGATGACGCGCGCGAATACGGCCGGCAGCTCATCCGCCAGGGCAAGGTCGCCTGCTTCACCGTGGCCGGCGGCCAGGGCACCCGGCTGGGCTATGACGGCCCGAAGGGGACCTACTGTTTTTCGCTGCTGCGCAACAAGCCGCTTTTCCAGTATTTTGCGGAGGCCATCGCCCGCTGCCAGGAAAAGTACGGCACCACGCTGCCGTGGTACATCATGACCAGCCCCGCCAACAATGGCGCGACAGTGGATTTCTTCGAAGGGCACGGCTATTTCGGATTGAAGCGCGAAAATGTCCGCTTCTTCGTCCAGGGCACCCTGCCCGGATTCGACGCCAATGGCAAGGCCTTCCTCGAAACCAAGTCGTCGCTGGCGCTTTTTGCCAACGGCCACGGCGGCACCTTGACGGCGTTGCGCGACTCCGGGACGCTGGATGACATGAAGGCGCGGGGTGTCGAGTACCTATCCTATTGGCAGGTGGACAACCCGATGGTTCCGGCATGCGACCCGCTTTTCATCGGCCTGCATGCCCAGACCGGCTCCGAGATGTCCAGCCGCGCCCTGATCAAGCGCGACGCCATGGAAAAGCTGGGCCACTTCTGCCGCCTGGACGGCCGCACCGTCATCATCGAGTACAGCGACATGCCGATGGAGCTGCTGCAGAGGCGCGACGCGGACGGCCGCCTGACCTTCAGGCCCGGCTCCCCCGCCATCCATGTGCTGAGCCGGAGCTTCATCGAGCGCATCACCGCCGGCAAGCTGGCCTTCAATCCCCACCGGGCGAACAAGAAGATCCCCCATGTCGATGCCGACGGCAACCCCGTCAAGCCGGAAAGCCCCAACGGCACCAAGCTGGAGTTCTTCATCTTCGATGCGCTGCCGCTGGCCCGTGACCCGCTGATCCTGGAGGCGGACCGCGAAGAGGAATTCGCCGCCATCAAGAACCCCGCCGGCAACGACTCGCCCCAGTCCTGCCGCCATGACCTGCTGGAGCGGACCGCCAAATGGCTGGCCGAAGCCGGCGTCGCCGTCCCGCGCGACGCCAATGGCGAGGTCGACGCGAAAATCGAGATCTCCATGCGCCGCGCCGTCGACGCCGAGGATGTGGCGGAGCTGGTGCGGCAGGGCGCCATCCCCGCCGTCATCCCCGCCGGCAGCACCATCGCCGTGGACTAGCGTGCGCCCCGGTGAATCCACGGGGTTTTCGCGCCAGGATGAATCAGTGATGCCGGCGAGAACCCCGGCGGATTTGCGGGACAGCACGGCAGTGCCCGGCGGCAATCAGGAGGACCAACATGACCCCCGCAAGATTGATCACATTCGCAGTCAATGAATTGGTTATCGACGCCGAGGCCGTCGCGGAGGCGATTCTGCGCGCATGCCGGCGCGGGAGCGCCGCCTGCGTGCAAGGCGTCATCCAGCTGCGCTCGGAATTCATTGTCATCCTGGCGGATGCGCCGCAGCCGCCGCAGGACTTGCGCTTCCACCAGATCGACAACCCCTCGCTGCCGGATTTGGAGTCCGCCATGGAAAGCCGGTGGATTGGCGGCTATGACACCCTGGGGATGATCACCGACGACTCCCCCGAGGCCACCCGCTGCTTCATCCTGGTGCAGAAGCGGTAGGCGGGAAGTCCGGCCTGGAGGTGTGGTCGACCGGCGGGGGAAGCGCCGGCATCCTTGATATTCAAGATGGCGTGAAGGCCGGCGGCTTTGGTTGCGCGCTCCCGCGACCGCGTTTCATTATTTTCCCCCTTGATGCAAAACCGCCAGCCCCGCGGATCCAGCTTTTTTTTCTCCCATATTTCCGGGATGCCGCCGGGCAATAAAATATCTGGTCCGCCGTTATACTTTCATTGCCGGCTTCGATTGAGATCCTACCTTTATTTTTCCCATCAAAGACATGATACGCCACTGCCATTTTGCCATGATGACCCTGGGCTTGCTGCTGTTCTGCGGTTGCCGGACAGTCCAGGAGGCCCGCAAGGTGCAACAGGATCCGTCGGTGCAGCTGCCGGGCGAGATCACCGTCCGCGCGGAGTCCGCGGGGCTGGTCGCCGGCAGGTGCTATTCCCTCAGCGAGCTGGAGGATTTTGCGGTGCGCTGCAACCCGACGGTCCGGCAGGCGGAATTTGCGGTGAACCAGGCCGAGATTTCCCTGCGTTCCGCCCGTGCGGGCTATCTGCCGACCCTCTCGGCTTCGGCGGGACACAGCCGCGGCACCAGCAACTCCAACCGCCATCACGGCAGCACCAGAAACCATGGCGCATACAGCGGCGGACTCAATTTCGGGATCACGGCATATGATTTTGGCCGCACCAGCGCGGCCATCGACTCCGCCCAGGCGGCGCTCTCCGCGGCGTACGCCGAGTACAACGCCGCGAAAAGCGAGGTCATATACAACGTCCGCCAGAATTTCTTCGCCGTGCTGCGGGCCCGGGATCTCCACCAGGTGGCGGTGGAGGCCGTGCAGCAGTACAAGGAGCATCTTGACCAGGTGAAGACCAAATTCGAGGTCGGCAAGGGCATCCAGTATGACGTCACCAAGGCGGAGGTCGACTACCACAACGCCCAGCTCAACGAGATTACCGCGGCCAACAACATCCTGCTTGGTTGCGCCAAGCTCAACCAGGCGCTGGGGCTGGCGGAAAGCCCCGACTTCACCCTCGGCCAGTTCAAGCTGCGCGAATACGAGGCCGACGCCGACAAGCTCATGGAGATGGCGCGAAATGCCGAGCCGGCGCTGATCGCGCTGCGGTACCGCATCGCCGCCAGCAATGCCAAAATCGACGCCGCCATCGCGCAGCTCTACCCGGAATTGTCGTTGTCGCTGTCCGGATCGCTGTCCGGGCACAATCCCGCATTGCCGTGGCTATGGAATCTCAGCGGCGCCCTCTCCATGGCCGCGAATCTCTTCAATGCCGGCGAGAACATGCGGTCGATCGAGTCCGCCATGCTGGATTTGCGGCAGGCCCGCAGCCGCTATGCCGCCAAGGAGCAAAGCGTCTATTGCAACCTGCGGACGGCCGCCCTGAACATGCTCAAGGCCAGGCGCCAGATGGAGGTGTCCGCCCTCTCCGAACGCAGCGCCAGGGAAAACCTCGACATCGTCAATGAGAAATTCAAGATCGGCAAAGCCTCGTCCGTGGACCGCACCGACGCCCAGGTATCCTACTCCACTGCCAAGGCCCACGCCGTCACCGCGTATTTCGACTACCAGGATGCGCAGGCCCAGGCGGCGTACCTCATCGGGAATTGAGTCCGGACGCGCCCTTTCACACCATCCAGCAACACCGCAACCACCATGAAGAAGATCATCATCATGCTCATTGTCATCGCCCTCGGCGGCGGTGCATACTATTGGCATGCCCGCCAAAGTGTAAAGGACGAGATCATCCACTACCGCTCGCAGGCGATCGGGCGGGGGACGGTGACCCAGGAGGTCACTGCCACCGGCACCGTGAATCCGATCAAGTCGGTCGAGGTGGCCACGCAGGTCACCGGGAAGGTGATTTCACTTTCCGCCGATTACAATTCACGCGTCAAGGAAGGCCAGGTCATCGCGCTGATCGATCCGGAGACCTATAAGTCCGCGCTGGAGTCCGCCGAGGCCACCCTGGCCTCCAACCGCGCGTCATTGGAGCGCACCCGCGCCCAGCTGCGGTATGCCCAGAAGGAACTCGAGCGCCAGAAGAAGCTCTATGACCGGGGAATGGCCACCGAGTCCGAGGTGGATTCCTGCCAGGCCAGCTATGATGAACTGGTGGCCACCGAAAAATCCAACCAGGCATCCATCCGCCAGTCCGAGGCGTCGGTGAAGACCGCCCAGACCAACCTGTCGTACTGCACCATCACCTCGCCGGTGACCGGCATTGTCATCGAACGCTCCGTGGACGAGGGCCAGACGGTCGTTTCCTCCATGAGCGCATCCGCGCTGTTCAAGATCGCCACCGACATGAGCCGCATCCAGGTCGAGGCCGCAGTGCCCGAGGCAGATGTCGGCGGCATCCGCATCGGGCAGGCGGTCAATTTCACCGTCGATGCCTACCGCCGACAATTCACCGGCAAGGTGACGCAGATCCGCCTGGCCTCCACCACCACCTCCAACGTCGTCACCTATCCGGTGATTGTCGAGGCCGACAATCCCGGCGAGATGCTCTTCCCGGGAATGACTGCCAATCTAAGCATCATCATTGAGGAAGCCGCCGATGCCGTGGTGATCCCCGCCGCCGCATTGCGCTTCGAACCGCCCTTCCCGGTTCCGGCGGACGACGCGGCAGCGGAGCACGCCAATGCCCGGGTCATCTGGATTGCCGACTCCAGCACCGAAATTCATCCGGAGACCGTGGAGCTGGGCATCACCGACGGCATCACCCAGGCGCTGAACAACGCCGAACATCTGCTGGGCAAGGAGGTCGTCACCGGCAAGCAGCGCGCCGCGGTGGCCGCCCCGAACGGCTCTTCGCCATCCAACCCGTTCATGCCCAAACGCCCCCAGCGCAACCAGAAAAACGGCAGAGGCGGCAATGCCGGCGGCCCGCCTCCGCCGGGACCGTGACGGGAACGGAGGAAAACGCAGGATCCCGTCCCACCTTTTCACCCATTGCGCACGCATTATGCTCATAGAAATCACGGACATGTACAAAATCTACACCATGGGTGACAACACTGTCAACGCCCTCAATGGCGTGTCGCTCACGGTGGATTATGGCGAATTCGTCGCCATAATGGGCCATTCCGGGTCGGGGAAGAGCACGCTTCTGAACATCCTCGGCGCCCTGGACACCCCCACCCGTGGCTCCTACAAATTGGACGGGCGTGAGATTTCGACCATGTCGAAGAACGAATTGGCGCGCTACCGCAACCGCAAGCTGGGTTTCGTCTTCCAGAATTTCAACCTGCTGCCGCGCACTTCGGCAGTGGAGAATGTCGAGCTGCCATCCTTCTACGGCGGAGTCAAGATGAATGCCAGGCAGCGGCGGGAACGCGCGGTTTCGCTGCTGGAGCTGGTCGGGCTGGGCGAACGGATCTACCACACGCCGGCACAGCTTTCCGGGGGGCAGCAGCAGCGCGTCGCCATTGCGCGCGCGCTGATGAACGACCCGCCGGTGATTCTGGCCGACGAGCCCACCGGAAACCTGGACTCCAAGTCATCGGTGGAGATCATCGAGTTCCTGCAGCAATTGAACCGCAGGGGCATCACCATTGTGATGGTCACCCACGAGGATGACATTGCGGCATTTGCCCAGCGCCGGATCGTGGTCAAGGACGGTTGCATCGCCTACAACGGCGATCTGCCGCCGTCGCAGATCGCGCCGCACGCCGATGCGCCCGAAACCGCCTGATCCCGCATTCCCCTCTTCCAACGCACAGCATACTGCCATGTCATTCATCATGATCTTCCGGGTCGCGCTGCGCGCGATCTGGCGCAACAAAGTCCGGAGCCTGCTTACGGCGCTGGGCATCATCGTCGGCATCGCCGCGGTAATCGCGGTGATCGCCATCGGGAATGGCGCATCACACCAGATGAAAAGCTCAATCAGCTCGATGGGCAACAACCTGGTGATGATCTTCCCCAGTTCGATACGCTCCGGCGGGATGCATATGGGCGCGGGATCATCCAACACGCTCACCGCCGCCGACGGCGAGCAGATCGAGCATGACTTCCCCGAGCTGGTCGCCGGCCAGACGCCGATGGTGCGCGCCTCCGGACAGGCCATCTACGGCGAAAACAACTGGGCCACCACGATCTCCGGCTGCGGCACCGGATTTCCGATAGTGCGGGGATGGAATGTCGGCGAGGGCGCGTTCTTCACGGAGCAGGATGTTTCCTCCGGACGACGGGTGCTGATCCTGGGGCGCACCGTCGTCACCAACCTCTTCGGCGAAAACACCGACCCCATCGGCAGGAATATCCGGATCAACAACATGACCTTCAAGGTCCTGGGGATCATGGAGACCAAGGGATCCAATTCCATGGGGCAGGATCAGGACGACATCATCATCATGCCCTATACCACCGTCAAGCGCACGCTCCAGCGTTCGAAATTCAATTCGGTGAACCAGCTGCTCATATCCCTGAATTCAATGGATGACCTGCAGGAGGCGAAAAATGAATTCACCAAGCTGCTGCGGCAGCGCCATCGCCTGGCCGCCAGCAAAGATGACGACTTCACCATCCGGGACATGACCGAGATCACCGAGATGATGACCTCAATTTCATCGACCATCACCATTCTGCTGGGGGCCGTCGCCTCGATCTCGCTGCTGGTCGGCGGCATCGGCATCATGAACATCATGCTGGTGTCCGTCACCGAACGCACCAGGGAAATCGGTCTGCGGATGGCAATTGGCGCCCGCCCGATCGACATCCTGATGCAGTTCCTGCTGGAGGCCATGACCCTCTCCTGCGTCGGCGGTCTCCTGGGAACCATCCTCGGCGTCATCGGCGCCAAGGTCGTCGGGAATGTCCAGAACTGGCCGATCCTGATCACCGAGTCGTCGGTGGCAGTATCATTCCTGTTCTCGGCATTTGTCGGAATATTCTTTGGCTTTTATCCGGCATATCGCGCCTCGAACCTCAATCCGATCGACTGCCTGCGCTACGAATAGCGCCCCTGCGGCGCATTGTCAATGCAGGACTTTCCGTGCCACCGTCCACAGCGCCGCCAGCCAGACCACGACATTGATCAGGCAGACGCAAAAGACGGCGGCGCTGCCCAAATCCTTGGCCTTCCCCGCCAGCGGATGCCGCTGGGGCGACACCAGATCCACCACGGTCTCAATGGCGGTGTTCACCACCTCCAGCGTCGGCAGCAGCATCCACATCACGGTCATGAAGGTCCGCCAAAGCAGCCCCAGCGGCAACACCAGCCAGATCAACGGCAGCGCGACCGCGCCGACGACAAGTTCGTGGACGAATGCCGTCTCGCCGGCCATTGCCTTGAGGCCCTGCAACGAGTATTTGGTGGAGGCCGCCAGATGTGACAGCCCTTTGTTTGTCGGGTGCATATGATTTTATTTCCGGTTCCGCGGGCCGCCGCCGGCCATTGCCGCCGATCGGGCGTCAGTGCAGATAGAGCGAATCCACGACCAGCGGCGTATAGCGGTTGATCCCAACGGAGTATATCCCCATCTGGCAACGGCTGCCGGCGTGCGTCCCGCTGAGCTGTTCGGCCAGCTGCTCCGGCGTGGCGATGTTATGTTTGTTGAACTGGGCGATGATGTCGCCGCGCTTGACGACCTGCCGCCATCTGGCGTTCTGGATGGCGAAGAAGGGCTCGCTGACGACTTCGCTGACCATCAGGCCATTGATTTCATCGGGAACCATCATGGCACGGCGCACCGGAGCCGTGAGCTCCTGCAGCCGCAGCCCCAGCCGGGTCTCGAAAAGCATCTTCTGCGGCATGGGCGCTACTATAATATGATAATCCGTCCCATCTGAGGTAGTGACAGTGGCTTTTTGCCCGGTTTTCAGCTGCCAGAGCATCCGGCTAAGCTCAATCGGCCGGGTCACCGCATGGCCGTCGACGGCGGTGATCACCATCTTCTCCCTGATCCCGACCTTGGCCATCGGTCCGTCTTCAACCAGCGGCGGCACCACCACCCCGCCATCCCTGGCCCGCGACAGCGCCGCATCCGGCTGGATTCCGGCGTAGCCGTCGGAGAAATGCGAGGGCTTCAGCCAGTAGGAAAGGAACTTTTCGATGCGCGCCAGCGGAATGGCAAAGCAGATCCCCTGGGCGTCCGAGCGGATGGCCAGGTTGATGCCGATCAGCTGGCCGTCGAGATTGACCAGCGGACCGCCGGAATTGCCGGGATTGATCGCGGCGTCAGTCTGGATGATGTCATCGAAGGCGACGTCATCCTCCGTCAGCGAACGGTTGAAGGCGGAAAGCACGCCTTGCGAAACCGAGTGTTCCAGGCCGAAGGGATTGCCGATGGCAATCACGCTCTCACCCAGCAGCAGGTCGTCGCTTTGGGCAAAATCCGCCGGCACCAGCGGCTTGGACTGGAAATCGCCTTCCAGCATCAGCAGGCAGAGGTCGTTCGGAGTGTCATAGCCAATCACCCGCGCCGGATAGGCGGTGCCGTCCCACAGCCGGACCTCGATTTGCGGCGCACGCCGCACGACGTGCGAATTGGTCAGCACCAGCCCCCGGGAATCCACTATCACCCCGGAGCCCAGCGGCGAATATTGCATCGTCTTGGTGATGCCGCGAGCCCGTCCGAAAAATTCGGTGAAAAAGAGATTGAAGGGGTCGTTCACCTGGATGATCTCCTGACGGGTGCCGATATTGACCACCCATGGCAGCGCCTTCTTCACCGCCCGCACCGCCGGAGTGAGACGCTGCGGCGAAGGCGCATTGCCGCCGGCAAATGCCATGAAAGTTGATGATAGCAATACCGAAACCACGAATGCTGTCACCGGGGTTGAATGCCGGATATCTGTGTTCATATTATCCTCCATTGCAAAAAAAAGACCACTGCCAACGCCCCTATAGACTTACAAAGCCGCCATAAGTTCCCGCAGCCCGCCCAAACGGAGAGCCAGGAACGGAAGGCGGCCGTCTTCCAGCCCATGCCACGACGGCCATTGCCATGAAATGCCAATTTTCCGAGCGCTACCTCCAGATCCTGTGGAACGAGCGGCTGCTGTCTGTACGGGCGCAGACCGTCGATGGCAAAGCGCTGCGGGTGCTTTCCACCGGCATCTGGAACCGCTGCGCCGGGCCGGATTTCAGCAACGCGGCCATCATGCTGGACAGCGTGATTCTGCGCGGCGACATCGAGATCCACCGGCTGGCGTCGGAATGGTTCGCCCATGGCCATGACCGCGACGACCGCTATCGGCAGGTGGCGTTGCATGTGGTCTGGATCAACGACCTGCCGGCGGACGGTCCGCGCAGCACCGGCCTGCCGACGCTGGAATTGTCTGGCCACCTCCAATCCGGCTGGCATCAGGTATTGGAGCGTGTGGAGAGCGCCTTCTATCCCCACGCCCGCGAGGTCCCGCCCGGCTCCTGCGCCATGCGGTGGGCGCTCACCGACGACACCGCGCTGGAGGGGATTCTCGAAGCCGCCGGCGACTCCCGATTCATCCGCAAGGGCGCCCAGATTCTGCGCGAATGCGCCGTCTTCGCCCCTGACCAGATTCTCTATGAGCGCTGCTTCGAGGCGCTGGGGTACTCCGGCAACCGCCGGCAATTCCGCCTGCTGGCTCAGGCGGTCCCGCTTGACGTGCTCCGCCGCTGTCCGGACGCCGTCAGCGCCGGCGCGCTGCTTTTCGGCAATGCCGGGCTGCTCCCCGATCCCACCCGTGACGCGATCATCCCGGAATTGCGCGGCTGGGTGAAGAGCGCCTGGCATTGCTGGTGGGCAAGCGGTGCGCATCCCGCTGGAATCAACTGGAACCACTGCTGCGGACGACCCTTCAACAGCATCTTCCGACGTCTGGCCGGCGGGATCTTCTGGCTGCGCCAATGCGATTACTCGCCTTCACAATGGCTGGCGCAATGCCGCGAAGCCGCCGGCGGACATCCCCGGAAACTCCTGAAAATGCTGATGGCGCCCGCCAGGGAGGAGTCAATCTGGCGGCAATGCTACGACTTCCAGCACAAAGCCGCCCGCGAGGCCGCGCTTCTGGGCGCCAGCCGCCTGGCCGATGTCGCCACTAATATCTGGCTGCCATTTCTGGGGGCGCAATCAGAGTGCAATGGCGATGTACAGACCCTGCAGCTGATCCGCAATGCCTGGCAGCTGCTGCCGCGGCAGCACTCCAATCTGCTGCTGGACGAGGCCTGCCACCGGTTCCTGTCGCCGCCGTCACGCGAAAGGCAAATCCTCCGCCATGCCATCCACCAGCAGGGGATGATGGACATCTACCAGAAATTCTGCCTGGCGCTCAACCATAATTGCAATGAATGCCCGTTTGTCACCACCGGCGGGTGACAAAAACAACGGCATCAGCCGAATTTGAGGCTGTTTCCGGGGATGTAGTTCATGGGTTCGCGCCACTCCATGCAATGGCTGTATGGATTCTCCATGGACAGGCGCATTTCCTCCAGCAGCTTGCTCAGCACCCGCTGCTGGTCACGCATGATGGCGTCCAGCTGCAAATTGCTGCCATCCATGAATTTCACCCGGTCGATCGTCAATAGCCCATAGTCACGGCCGGGCAGGAATCCGCGGTCCAGCATCTCACCGATGAACAGACCCGAAAGATAGCGGGTCATGGTAAAATACAATTTTCCGGGACGCAGCCACTCCTCCGGCAGCTTGACATATCCAAGCTGTTCATATGGAATGTATATCTCCTTCTCCAGGGATACCTGGAACATCGCGCTCCCCGCATGAAGCCCTTCGCGCTTCAGACGGTTCTGCTCCATGCCGTCAAAGCCGATGGCATTCACCGGAAGGCCGCATTCGGCAAGACGCTCCGACGCCAGGACACAACTGCCGAAATGATCCTGCCCAACCGAGGAAAAAATGCCCGGCAGGGGCGAGTAGTCCCAGAAGATCAACGGAATCCGCCTTTTCCGGATCTCCAGAAGCGCCGGAAGCAGGCAGCGGACCAGGTGCGGGAAGCAGATGACCCCGCAAATCTCCTCCGACAACAACGACTGGAAAAACGACTCCTGATCAGCTTCACTGCGCGGAATCACAAACGGAATGATATGCTGACCATAATCCGCGGCCATGTTGAGCAGCTGGCCAATGTAGAAATCGTCGGAATTAGGCATGTCCCCGGAGACACTCTCCCAGCAAAGCGCAATCCGGGACAACGACCGCCCCGCGGCCTTCCGCTGGCGCACAAAATAGCCGTTCCCCCGGAAGCACTCCAATACCCCGTCCCGGACCAGCTGCTGCAACTTCTGGTGGACCCGGCTCTGCGGAACCTTGAATTGCGCCGCCAAAAGACGCTCGCTGGGAAGACGCTTCCCCTGGGGATAAACCCCACTCTCTATCTGTTCCTGAATAATCTCCAGCATGGCTACTCCAAAATTGATTCCTAACTGATTTTAAATATAGCGCCATAAAAAAATATTTCAATCATTTTTTGTCTGTGCGCTTGCATTTTCTCATGTCAAGAGATTATATTGATTCGACAGACAAAAATCAGATTTAAAATTGAATAATCATTTTTTTTTGCCAAAAGCAAGCTATGCAGCTTTCGATTTTCACAGACGAGCTGGGGATGGATTTCGCGAAGGGCCTGCCCTATTTCAGGGAATGGGGTCTTGGATGCGTGGACTTTCGCGGCAACATCATGGGTGGAAGCATTGAGACGCTCTCCGATGCGCAGCTAAGGGATTTGCGCCGCATTCTGGATGACAACGGCATGAAGACCGGCTGTCTGCAGTCATCCCTGGGCAAGGTTCACCTGCCGGGGCCGGAGGAGCTGGCCCGGCAGCAGGCGAAGTTGGACGGCCTGCTGCGGGCGGCGGAGCTTCTGGACTGCCGCCTGGTGCGCAGTTTTTTCTTCTGGCAGCCGCAGGGTGGCCAGGAGGACAGCGGCTTGAGCGACTTTGTGGTCCGTCCGGACATCCAGGAGCAGGTCCTGTCCCGTTTCCGGCCCTTTGCGCAGCGTGCGCGCGAGGCGGGATTGCGGCTGGCCTTTGAGAATTGCGGTTGCACGAAGGAGGACTGCTTCAAGCTCCTGGACCTTCTGGACATTCCGGAATGGGGCATCGCCTGGGATCCCAAGAACAGCTGGATGCGGGACAAGCAGGAACGGGAGCAGGATCTTGACGCCTATCTGAAGAAGATGGCGGCACGCACCATCAATCTCCATGTGAAGTCCACCGGGACGATCTGGTTTGACGGCCAGTTTGACGCGATCCCGTACGACAGGGTGTTTGCGGCGCTGGCCGATGCCGGCTATGACGGCCTGGTGAGCATAGAGACCCACAATTTCAATCCGGGGCTCAGCGCTCCGGAGGCCTGCCGCCAGGTGATCCAGGTGGTGAGAAGGGCCTGGCCGGCGGCGGCATCCGGTGCCCAGCAGGAGCGTTGCGCCCTCCAGGCCGGAACGCTGGTGCGCCCGTATGCCGACGACCCGGTGCGTTTCGGGGTGGTGGGGTTGGGAATGGGCCACAACCGGGCACTGGAGATGGTGAAGACCAGCGGGATCAAGCTGGTCCAGGTGTGCGATCTTGTCGCCGAGCGCCGCGAACGCACCTCGGAGGCGTGCGCGGTACCGGCGGTGGCGGAATATGCTGAAATGCTGCGCAACCCCGCCATCGAGGCGGTGATGGTGCTCAACGAAACCGGCCGTCACATGCAGCTGGCAAGGCAGGCCCTTGAGGCAGGCAAGCACGTGCTGGTCACAAAGCCGATGGACATGGACCCGGAAAAATGCCTGGAGACCATGCGATTCGCCAAATCCGCGGGGCTGCTGCTGGGGGTGGACCACTGCCGGCGTCTGCGCCCTTCGGTGCAATCGCTGAAGGCGGCGCAGGAGCACGGCTTTTTTGGCAGGATGCTCAGCGCCTCCGTGACCCTCAAGGTGCGGCGCACCATGGACTACTTCCGGGAAAACGGCGGCTGGCGGGGAACCCGGGCGCTGGACGGCGGGGTGCTCAGCAACCAGACAGTCCACCACCTGGACGAGCTGCTCTTCGTCTTCGGGATGCCGGAGGCGGTCCGCTGCGACTGCTGGACCCAGGACCACGACATCGAATGCGAGGACCTCGGACTTGCCGTGTGGCGCTATGCGGACGGCATGGTCGTCAACATCTGCGCCACCACCAGCTATCCGCAGTCCAGCTGGTATTACCAGATGGAGCTGCACGGCACGGAGGGCGCCTATGTCCACCGGGAAGGCGGCCCCGGAAGCCGTCCGGAAAGCAGGTACTTCAAGGACGCCTGGACCGACGCGGCGCCATATCCCCGGGAATGCGGATGGCTCAACTCCATGGACAACTTTGCCTCGGCCATCCGCCGCCATACGCAGCTGCTGACCACCGCCGAGGGGGGCCGCAACGCGGTGCGGCTGATCCAGGCAATGTACGATTCGGCAGACCATGGCGGGAAATGGGTCATGCTGCCGTCAAGCCAACCGTGAAGCCGGAACAATCCCCCACCATGAGTCGAAAAAAAGGAGGCCCAACAATGCATCGTCGCCAGAAACATCTCTTCACGCTCATCGAGCTTCTTGTAGTCATCGCGATCATCGCCATCCTGGCCAGCATGCTGCTGCCGGCATTGGGCAAAGCCCGCGCAAAGGCGCGCCAGACCTCCTGCATCAACAACCTGAAGCAGATGGGGCTCATGATCATGCTGTACTGCGACTCCCACAAGGACACCACCATGCCATCCGGAATGCAGGCGGGTGTGATGCAGAACATCTACTGGCAGTCGATCCTATACTGCGGCAGCGAGGGCAAGGCGGCAACAAGCAACGCGCCGGTCTTCCAGCTCGACTGGGCAAACCAGGGCGGATACATCAAGGTGAAGACCTTCCAATGCCCCAGCTGGGTCAGAGAGCCCAAGACCGCCCAGATCCCGCCACTGCAGCATTATGCGATCAACACCTTCTTCGCCAGCGACCACGTGACCCGGCTGCTTACCTCGATCCGGACGCCGTCAAAGCGGGCGGCGGCACTGGACTACCCCAATGTCCGGAAAAACAACCGCGCGGGCACGGACTGGATTTCGGCGTGGCGGCATTCATTCAGCGCCAACTACCTTTTCGCGGACGGCCATACGCAGTCCATGCAATTCAACGACGTCCCCAATGACAACACCACTGACGAGGGCAAGGAATTCTGGGGACAGCAGAATGTCGCCAACTGACACCTCCGGACGCCCGCGGACGGCATTTTCCAGGAACAGCAAATGAAACCGATCACTCTTCCCATTCTGGCGCTGGCGGCCTTTTCGGCCATGCTCCATGCCGCAGCGCCACCGCCACCGGAATTCAGCTTCACGGAATCGGGCGTCCTGCAGATCGAGTCGCTGAATGTCCAGGCATCCTACCGGGATCCGTCATGGAACACCAAGGAGCAGCAACACGCGCAAAATCCGGTCGTCCGGAGACAATCCGCCACGCGGCAGACCTTCAGCGGCCAGCTTGGCGATTTCCAGCTTACCCAGCAGGTCGACACTTTTTCAGGGCGGCACTGCCATGTGTCATTCGCGCTCGACGCCCCGTCGCCGGTCAGGGTCAATTCGATCTACTGGGGATTTCCGGTATTCATCGGATTGGCGGAGGACAATGAAATCCGCATCGACGGCAAGCGGATCCGCTTCCCGAAGCAGCTGGGCAAGAGCTTCCCGCAAGTCCATCATGACGTCGGCATGCTTGAACTGCCGCTGGACAACGGCTTTTTCCAATGCCGGTTCGAACGGCCGGCAAAAGTCCGGATAGAGGATTTGCGGACATGGAACATCCAGGCTTTTGACGTAAGGATATTCTTCTCGCCGGACAGCGGCGGCGTCACTTCGGCAAAGCTGGAGGCCGATGTGCGCTACGTCCCCTACCAGGCGGAGCCATTGCCGCTTGCCGGCGGGGCGTCCTCCCGGGGACGGCGGGACATCCGCTTCCGGCACATCCCCTTTTCGTGCGGGGAACCGCGCGCCCTTGACCGCGCTCATCCGGTCGCGGAGGTGAATTTGCCGCCCGGAAGCCGGACGCTCTTTCTGCTCCATGCAGCCGATGCTCCGACCGGCGGAATGGCCGCACAGCTGGAATGCCTCAAGACGGATGGCCTGACGGAGACATTTCCGATCATCGCCGGCAGCCAGGTCGGCTCCGCCGGCGCCGGCAGCGCCCCGTCGGCCGCCTATGAAATCGAGGGACAGGGTGACGCCCACTGGTATGTCGCGGCATTTCCCCTTCCTGAGCAGACCAGGACGGTGCGGATCCGCCACGCCCAGCCCGAAGGCGACGGCAAATACTGGCTGCTGGGCGCAGCCTGCTCGGAGCAGGCAATCCCGCTGCGGGCGTCAAATGGCGATTTCACCCTGAAAAATGGCAAGGACTGGCGGAGAATGACGGTCAAGCTGGATGTCGTCGCCGGATCGGCGCTGGATTTGAGCGCCTTCACGGTGGATGCGCCGGCGGGGAAGCATGGCCGCGTCGTTGTCCGCGACGGCCATTTCCAGTTTGCCGGCCGCCCCGGCACGCCCGTGCGCTTCCACGGCGCCAATTTGTGCTTCTCCTCTTGCTTTCCGACCAGGGAGCAGGCCGAGATCATCGCCCGGAGGCTGGCACGGCAGGGATTCAATGCCGTGCGGTTCCACCACTTCGACCAGCTGCTGGTGAAGAAGCTGCCAAACGACAGCGGCGTCATTGACCCGGCGCAGCTGGACAGGATGGAGTATCTGGTTTCGGCGCTGAAGAATGCGGGGATATACATCACGCTGGACCTCTATACGATCCGCACCAGCATGCCCGGCGAATTGGCGGCATTTCCGGAGGGGTTGCGCAAATACGACCCGCTGAACCACAAGATCGCCATGCTGCTCTACCCCGAGGCGCGCGCAAGATTCAAGTCGTTCGTCACTTCGCTGCTCACCCACCGGAACCCCTACACGGGAATGACTTGGGCCGAGGACCCCGTCTTCAGCCATATCAGCGTGCTGAATGAAAACAACCCCCGCCACCTCTACGACCGTACGATCCCGCAGATAAAAAGGGAACTGCGGCGGCAAACCGAGGAATATTGCCTGGCGAACAAGCTGCCGCTGACGGACTCCAGCCGCCGCGACCGGGGAATGGAGGTGCTGATGATCCGATATGGCGAATACTGGGATGAAATTACAGCCTTCCTGCGCGGCATCGGCCTGAATGCGCCGCTGACGGAACAGAATTTCTGCTCCTATCCATACCTGCTTGACCAACGGAGAAACTACGACTACGTTGACAACCACAAGTACTGGGACCACCCGAATTTCGGGGGGAAGCAATGGGGGCTGCCGATGTATTTTCTCGGGGAAAGCGCCTTGCGGCACCGGGCGCCGGTGCCCAAGTGGCTGGGATCTTCCCGCGTATTCGGCAAGCCGTACACGGTGACGGAGCTTGACTTCTGCTATCCGAACTCCTGCCGGGCGGAAGGATCGCTGCTCTATTTCGCCATCGGGGCACTGCAGGATTGGGACGGGATGTACCACTACGACTACGCCGATGGCCTGGGGCGGATGTTCCCGCAGGACCGGCAGCAATTGCGGATCTTCGACATCTGCAACGACATGTCCCGCCTGATTCCCGCCAGACTCGGGACGGTGCTCTTCCTCCGGGGGGATGTGTCGGCCGCCAAGACCGCCTATCCGGTCGCCGTCGACACCTCCTCGCCTGGCGCGTCGGCCACGCGCTTCCCCGAGCCTGCGGAGGATCTGATTTTCCGCGGCCTCACCGGATCGCTGCTTGCCCGCAACGGCGTGCTGGTCGATCCGCTGCCTGAAGGCACCCGGGCGATCTTCGATCTGGATCATACCCTGAATAATCCACCGGTGCCGCGAATCGACGACTCGAGGACGGATGCGCAGATTCAAAGCGACACCGGTCAGATCCTGGTTGATTTTTCCCGCCATGCCTTCAGCGTCGTGACCCCGCGCACGGAAGCCGCGGCATTCCCCGCCGGCGACGGCTTTTCCGGAAAGGTGCTGACGGCGCATTCGCGCAAGGCGTTCGGAGTCGTGGGGGCGATCGCCCTGGACGATGCACCGCTTTCGCAAAGCGCCAGGATCCTGATCCTGCATGTCACCGACTGCAAGCAGGAAGACAGCCTGTTCGACTCGCCCAGGCAGACAATCCTCAAGAAATATGGCGACCTGCGGCATGTGCTTGGCCAGCATGGCATCTGCGACCTCACCCTCGCCCTGCCCCCGCGGAACTGGCGGCTGTTCGCCCTGGATTTCGACGGAACCCGGCTGGGTGAAGTCGCCTTCCAGCGGCAGGATGGGCTGATCCGCTTTTCGGCTGACACCTTCCATGTCGATGGGCATGTGGTCTTCGCCTACGAACTGACGGCGGCGCCGACTCCGTGATGCGGAGGAGGGATTCCGAAGGCGAGCAGCATCGCACCATGCCGCGAGGGACAAAAATGACACGAGGACTGATTGCTTCCATCCAGCGCTTTTCGCTCAATGACGGCCCTGGCATCCGGACCACGGTTTTCTTCAAGGGCTGCAACCTGCATTGCGCATGGTGCCATAATCCGGAGACGATCACCCCCGGCCAGGAGCTGCTTTTTCATCCGGAGCGGTGCATCGGCTGCGGCCATTGCCTCCAGGCCTGCCCCGCCGGGGCGCTCACGGCGGACGGCGCGGCCATTCGCTGGAATCCCGGCCGATGCGCCCGCTGCGGCCAATGCGCAAAAACCTGCTTCCCCGGCGCCAGGGAAATGGCCGGACGCCATTGCACCGTGCCCGAGGTGATGCGCGAAATCCTGCAGGACCGCGCCTATTATGATGATTCACATGGCGGAGTGACGCTTTCCGGGGGCGAGTTCTCCTGCCAGCCGGAATTCGCAAATGAGCTCATCGATGCCTGCCATGCCGAGGGCATCCAGGTGGCGGCGGAGACGAACCTGTGCCTCAATTTCGACGCCCTTCGCAGCACCCTGGAAAAGCTGGACATGATCCTTTTCGATGTCAAGCTTTTCGATTGCCGGCAGCACCAGGAATGGACCGGCGCCGGCAATGGCGAGATCCTGGCCAATGTCCGCAGGATCGATGCGCTGGGAATGCCGCTTGTCGCCCGCACGCCGCTTGTCCCCAAGGTGACCGCGACCGCGCAGAACATCTCCGCCATTGCCGGCTTCCTGAAGGGCCTGGGCCATCTGCGGCGATATGAACTGCTGAACTTCAATCCGCTGGGGGCGGACAAGCTGTGCGCCCTCCAGCGGGAAAATCCGTTCCGCGACGCGCGGCCGCTCCCGGAGGACGACTTGGAGGCGCTGCGACGCACGGCCGCCGCCTTCGTGGACACGGTCATCGGATGACGACATGAAAATCCAGTACATCAACGAATATCCGGCGGACCGGACCTTTAACTACGCCGAGCGCCTCGCCCTGCTGCGGGAGCGCAAGCTGCAGCAGACCGCCGAAAAGGTGGCCAGGGAAGGCGGACTGGACGAGGACGACTACGGCCGGGTCGTCGCCCCGGACTACTTCCATTTCAAGACCATCCCCAACCACCCGGACGGCTTTTTCTACGGCTATTCCGGCTGGACCGAAAATTTCACCCGGCTGCTGGCGGAACACCCGGTCTACATCGACCCCGTCGATGCATTCGTCGGGCGCGGATTCTTCTTCCTGATCCGGCTGCGCGGCATGACCGGCGATCCATCCTACCCATACCCATGGAATCCCGCCTTCCCCTTTGACGACCTGAAAAAGGAGTTCGCCCGGTACAACATCATCTGCGGAATCGGGCGCGACCACCACTTCACCCCCGACATCGCCATGGGGCTGAGGCTCGGATGGGGCGGCATCCTGCAAAAGCTGGAGACGCACAAGGCCCAAAGCCATGATCCGTCCACCGGCGAGTTCTACGACAGCGAGATTGCAGTCGTCAAGGCGATCATCGGCTTCCTGCGGCGGACCTCCTATCAGCTGGCGGAGTTCGCCCTGATCGAGAAAAACCCGACCCTCCGCAAAAATCTGGAGGAGATGGCCGACATCAACTTCCGCATGGCCGACGGCATTCCCGGAACGATGCGCGAGGCGATCCAGTGGATGTGCCACTTCAGCATGCTGAGCCGTCTCTACAACCGCGGCTCCGCTGGCGGACAGCTCGACCAGCTGCTGCTGCCCTACTACGAAAAAGACCTCCGGGACGGGCGGATCACCGACGAGGAGGCCAAATTCTACCTGGGGTGCCTCTTCTTCAACGACTCCAGATACTATCAGCTTGGCGGCCCCGGCCTCGATGGCAGCGACACGACCAACCATCTGTCGTATCTGATCCTTGACGCGGCGGATGCGACCGACATCGCCTGCAACCTGACGGTGCGCCTTCACGACAGGACCGACCCGGTGTTCCTGCGCAAGGCCGTCGAGTGCCTTTTCCGCAACCAGCATGGCTGGCCGCGCTTCTCCGGCGATTCCGCGCTGGTCGACGGCTTCATGCGCTGCGGCTTTTCCCGGGATGATGCGATCCGCCGCATCTCCTCCGGATGCCACTGGATGAGCATCCCGGGAATGGAGTACACCCTCAACGACATTGTCAAGATCAACCACGCCAAGGTCTTCGAGGTCGCCTGGCAGGAGATGGTGGCGCCATCCCCGGAACCGCCATCCCTGGAAAGGCTGCATCGGCTCTACCTCATGCATCTGGAGCGCGCGGTCAAGGCCACGGCGGCGGGGATCCGCTTCCACCTGGACCATCAGGATCAAAATGAACCGGAGCTGATATTGAATCTGCTCTCCCATGGCCCGATTGAAAAAGGCTGCGATGTGACCAAAGGCGCCACCTACTTCAACATGTGCATGGACGGCTGCGCCATCGCCACGGTGGCGGACAGCTTTGCGGCGGTGGAACAGCGGGTGGTCAGGGAAAAACGGCTCACCTTCGCGGAACTGGACCGGCACCTGAAGGCGGATTTCGCCGGAGTCGAAGGCGAATACGTGCGCCAGATGCTCCTGCACTCCGAGCGCTACGGCGGCGGCGACACCACCGGCGACGCCTGGGCCCGGCGGATCAGCCGGGAATACTCGGAGCTGGTGCGCGCCGAAAACCAAAACTACCCGGGGCTGAATTTCATCCCCGGGTGGTTCTCCTGGTCGCACACCGCCTTCTTCGGCAGAAATGTCGGCGCGACCCCCAATGGCCGGAAGGCCGGCGAGGCAATCAGCCATGGCGCCAACCCCCACCCCGGATTCCGCCGTGACGGCGCCGTGACCGCGATGGCGAACTCCATCGCCGCAATCCAGCCGGGATACGGCAACACCGCGCCGGTGCAGCTGGAGCTGGACCCGGCGGTGGCGCAGACCCCGGAGGCGCTGGACAAGCTGGTGAGCATGATCCGCACCATCCTGCTCACCGGCAACACCCTGCTCAACATCAACCTGATCGACGGCGACAAGGTGCTGGCCGCCCACCGGGATCCGTCACTTTTCCCGGACCTGGTGGTGCGGGTGACCGGGTTCACCGCCTACTTTTCCATGCTCTCGCCGGCATTCCGGCAACTCGTCGTGGACCGGATCATCGACAGGAGGAAACTCTGAAAATGGACAACATTGAAATGATCAAGCTGGAGGATGCCGGCAAGGCCGCGCGCGTCCCGATGCTGCCGGGGAGCATCCCCGGCGCTGAAGTCACCCTGGTGACGGCAGATGCCGGCGGGGAACTGGCCCTTGCGCCCATTCCCGGCAAGGCGAGGATCCTGCTGACCATCGACGGCGCAGGCGTCTTTGCCGCCGGCGGCACCCGGCAGGACTTTTCCGGCCGCTGGATCTTCATCCCGTCATTTGAGCAGCGCGCGACCCTGGCCTGCGCGGAAAAGACCCGCATACTCGAAATCGTCTGGCAGATCCCGGACGGCAGCATCGGGGAATGGGAACACCCCGGACAGCAATTCCCGTACATCCAGGAATACTGGTCATGCCCCCAATACCGCGACAAGAACAAGAGCGACAAGACCATCAGCCGCGAAATGGTCCGGCAGCGGATTGTCCCCGGCTTTTGCATGGGGTCGGTGGAGTCCTACGGCTACGACAAGGTCGCACAGCACCCCCACCCGATGCTTGACCAGTTTTTCTTCAGCTTCCCGGAAAATGACACCGAAGTGCTGATCGACGACTTCCGGGTGCCGCAGCGTGGCGACACCCTGCTGCACATCCCCCTGGGCTCCAACCATGGCGTGGAGGTCTTCGAGCCCAACCACATGCATTACATCTGGATCGACTTCTTCCTGGGCCAGGCGGGGCTGGAACGGCTTGACAGCAGCCACCGGCATACCGGCACGATGCGATCCTTTTCGGAGCCGCGCAGATGAACGAGCCACAATCACCGCGCCGGATGGCCCGGGAGACGCGCCATGACGTCATCGTCATCGGCGGCGGAGTGGCCGGATGCGCCGCGGCGCTGGCGGCAAGAAGAAACGGCTGCTCGGTGCTGCTGCTGGAGAAAAACTGCCAGCTCGGCGGACTGGCCACCTGCGGACTGGTCAATCTTTTCGTGCCGCTGTGCAACGGCAATGGCGTCCCCATCGTGCGCGGCATGGCCGAGGAGTTCCTGCGAATGTCGATCAGGCACGGATACGACACCCTGAACGACGCCTGGCGGGACGGCCCGCCGGCCACGCCGACCCATTTGCGGTACGCGACCTTCTTTTCCCCGCACATCTTCACCATGCAGCTCCTGGAGCGGCTCCGGGATGAGGGAGTTGACCTCCTTTTCGACGTGGTCTTCGAGGATCCCGTCTGCGAAGGCGGCTCCTGCCGGGGCGTGACGGCGCTATGCGAAGAGGGGGTCCGCTTCTTTCCGGCAGAGGCGGTCATCGACGCCTCCGGATCGTCGCTGGTGTTCGCCCGGGCGCAGGCCCCGACGCAGCTCGGGGACAACTATTTTTCCAGTTTCGGCTATGCAGTGACCCTGGAAAGCTGCGCCGACGCCATCAAAAAAAACAACATCCGCCACGCCTGCCGCTGGCAGCAGGGCGGCGAGGCGGACCTCTACGGCAAAAAACACCCAGAAAAGCTGCCGCTCTACCATGGAGACACCTCCGGGCATGTCACCGACTACCTGGTCGCCACCCAGCTCCATCTCCTGCAAAAGCTCAAAAGCACCTCCAGGACGGCGCGCGACCTGCCCGCAATGCCGGGAATGCCGCAGCTGCGCACCATCCGCCGCATCCGCGGGGAATACACGCTGCGGGAGGACGACATCTATCGCCATTTCGATGACTCCGTCACCGCTGTCGGCGACTCGGAACGGCGCGACTCGCTTTACGAAATCCCCTTCCGGACAATGTACCACCGGGATTTCCACAATCTGATCGCCGCGGGACGCAACATCTCCGCCGACGGATACATGTGGGATGTGACCCGCGTAATCCCCCCGGCAATCGTCACCGGACAGGCCGCGGGATGCGCCGCCGCAATCTGCTGTCAAAGGCGTTGCCGCGTGGCGGAGATTCCACGCGACGAGCTGCAGCGGCTTCTCCGGAGGGGCGGGGTGCTTCTGCACTTCGACGACGCCTGGATTCCCGATCCGCCGCGGCCGGGGGAGTATTCGCCCGCCAGCCATAGCCACCCGGACTACAGGGGATGACGCCGCCATGACCCGGATTCAGGAGTGCTACCGCATTGCGCCAAACCGCGTATGGCGCACCTATCCTGGCGGAATGACGCTGGACAAAATGGAGGGCTTGCCCTCCCCCCGGGACGGCCATTTTCCGGAAGACTGGCTGATCTCGACCACCAGGGCCTGCAATGCCGGCCGCGAGGATTTCCAGGACGAGGGGATCTCCGCCGTCATGACGGAAGGCGGCGCCCGGATGCGGCTGACGGACCTATTGGCGGCGCACCCGGACGAAATCCTGGGTGCCGCCCACTGCCGGGCCTTCGGCGCCTCGGCCGGGTTCCTGCTGAAGTTCCTGGATTCGTCGATGCGGCTGCACATGCAGTGCCATCCGTCAAGGCAGTTCGCAAGGCGCCACCTCCATGCAACCTGCGGCAAAACCGAGGGATACTGCATCCTGGATGTCCGCCCGGACTGCGAAGGATACCTGTATCTGGGCTTCCAGCGCCGCCCCGCCTATGAGTCATTCAGGCAGGCGATCCTGCACCAGGACACCGCGGAAATGCTCTCGCATTTCGACAGGATCCCGGTCCGCCCCGGAGATGTCTTCTTTGTCCCGGGCGGAGTGCCGCACGCAATAGGCGAAGGCGTGCTGATGGTCGAATTCATGGAACCGACCGATTTCGCGGTCCGGATTGAATTTGAACGGGGCGGGTACGTGCTGCCCGAAAGCGCCCGGTTCATGGACCGCGATGTCGATTTCGCCTTGTCGATGTTCGACTTTACGGCCCGCGGCATTGAGGAAACCCGGGATGCATTCTTCATCCGCCCGCGAATGATCCGGCAAACGGATCAATGCCAACGGGAAATGCTCTTCGACGAGCGCACGCGGCACTGCTTCCGCGCGGAGCGGATCACCGTGCGCGGCAAGGCGGAATTGACCCATGAGGCGCTGGGCGCACTCATCGTCCTGAAGGGATGCGGCGTCCTGGAATGCGGGGACACCGCCTTGGCCATGAGCCAATATGACCGTGTGCTCCTCCCTGACCGGACACGCCGCTTCCGGATCTCCGGGGAGCTGGAGGCGCTGCTGGCAATGCCGCCAAAGCCGCGCTGATCCCGATGTGGATCCCCCCCACACACCGCCAGACTGGATGAAGCCAGGATGCCGTGAAGCTGGCGATTTCGCGTCGGAATGAGGAATTTTGAGGGAGCGTGACGGAAAACGCGTGGCCGGAAAAATGACGAAGACCATGGCGAAACAGAGCCAGCTTCACGACCTCCGGGTGAAACAAATGTTTCATTTTTTCCGGAAGCCAGCGTGAAATTGCGGAAAACGGGGTTATTTTAAGCAATTTGCCGAAACCTGGAGCCGCGGCCGCGGCTTCAGGCGGAAGCACAAGTTCCGGCGGTCCGGCAGCCGCATTCCTGAATACGTCAAATCAGTGGTTCCTGCACCGGCGCGGGCAATTTCGAGGCCGCGGCGGCGCAGAATCCCCCGCATCCGGCCATTCAGGCTATTATCTGCCCACTTGTTACTGTTATCTGTTCCCGTCCTATCCAATTATGCGTTTCATTGCCATGACCCGCGGGCATCTGGCGCCCGCACTGGCGGGCCTCCTCATGATCCTCACCGCAACCGCCGGCAAGGCGCAGGCGCAGCAAGGCCGCCCCACGCCATCCGTATCCGTAAGCGTCGTCACCGACACGCCGCTTGTCGAGCATCGCCGCTATACCGGCATGCTGCGTTCGCCCTCCCAGGTCTCGCTGGTGGCCCGGGTCTCCGGCGAATTGGAGGAAACCGGCTTTTCGGAAGGCGACATCGTCCAGGCCGGCCAGCTGCTGTACCGGCTTGACGACGTGCGCTACGATGCCGCCGTCAAGGCCGCCGAGGCGAACATCGAACGCTGCCAGGCCAGCCTGAAATACGCTGAAAGCAACTATGCGCGCATCAAGAACCTCTACGACAAGAACGTCACCACGCTTGACGCCTTCGAGTCGGCGGACATGACGCTTGGCACCAGCCGTGCCAACCTGCATTCTGCCCAGGCCGCGCTGATCACCGCCCGGGACGACTTGAAGAACACGCGGATCACCGCGCCCATCGGCGGGAAGATCAGCATGACCAACTACACGGTCGGCAACTACCTGACCCCCTCCAGCGGCACCCTGGCCACCATCGTCAGCCTGGACCCGCTCCGGCTATCCTTCGCCATCTCCAACCGCGACTTCATGGACCTCTTCGGAGGATCGGAGGCGCTCTTCCGCAGCCACGCCGTCATCCAGGTGGTGCTGGCCAACGGCGAAGTCTATCCCGAAAAAGGCGAATTCGAATTCCGCGACAACCAGGTCAACCGCACCACCGACACCATCCCCTTCCATGTGCGCATCCCGAATCCGGACCACCGGCTGATGCCAGGCAGCGCCGTCACCGTGCTGCTCCAGCGCAACGACGAGAACCGGATCGCCAGCATCCCCCAGACCGCAGTCATCAGCGACAACCGCTCCAGCTATGTCTATATAATCGACGACCAGGGCATTGCCAGGCGCCGCGACATTGTGCTGGGGCCATCCGACGGCAAATCGCAGCTGGTGCGCAGCGGCCTCAAGCCCGGCCAGACCGTGATTTCGGATGGCTGGCACAAGGTGATCCCCGGCCAGCCGGTCAAGCCCGCCAACGACGGACGGTAGGCATATCGCAAGGGAGCGTCAACAGCCATGTTCTCAAAAATATTCATCGAACGCCCGCGGCTGGCCGCCGTCATCAGCCTGGTCATGGTCCTGGCCGGAGCACTGTCCATCGGAAAACTGCCGATCGCCGAATACCCGGAGGTGGCGCCGCCGACCATCTCGGTATTTGCCAGCTACCCCGGCGCCTCGGCCGCCGAGGTCAACGAGTCCGTCGCCATGCCGCTGGAGGCCCAGCTCAACGGCATCGAGGACATGATCTACTTCTACTCGAACTGCGACAACAATGGCGGATACAGCTGTGCCTTGACCTTCAAGACCGGCATCAACGACGACATCGCCATGGTCAATACCCAGAACGCGATCAAGCGTGCCGAGAGCAGCCTGCCGTCGGAGGTGCGGTCGATCGGAGTGAGCGTGCGCAAGCGCTCCAGCGACGTGCTGTGCGTGTTCACCTACATGACCGACGGCACCCACATGTCGGTCCCGGAACTGAACAACTACGTCGGCACCAAGATCGTCGATGCGTTGTCGCGGGTGGACGGCATTTCCGAGGCCAGCGTGATGGGCGCGCAGATCTACTCGATGCGGATATGGCTGGACCCATATCGCATGGCCGCCCTGGAGGTCTCCACCGATGACATCTCCGCCGCCATCGCCTCGCAGAACATCCAGGCCGCGGCCGGTTCAATCGGCAACGAGGCCTCCGGCCAATATCTGCAATACAAGCTCAACCTGGCGGGGCGCCTCAAAACCGCCGAGGAGTTCGGCAATATCATCATCCGCTCCGACGACGACGGCAACCTGCTGCGGCTCAAGGATGTCTCCCGGGTGGAGCTGGGTGCGAAATCCTACAACGCCCAGGCCGTCTTCAATGGACAGGACGCAGTGTCGGTGGCCATCTACCGCAACAGCGACGCCAATGCATTGTCCACCGTCGGCCGCGCCAAGAAGGTCGTCGCCCAGTTCGAACAGCGGCTGCCGGAGGGGGTGCACAGCGAGATTGCCTTCGACCCCACCCGGTTCATCGTGATTTCAATGGAGGAAATCGTCGAAACCCTGATCATCGCGCTGGTGCTGGTGGTGCTGATCACCTACCTCTTCCTGCAGGACTGGCGGGCGACGCTGGTGCCGGCCATCGCCATCCCCGTCTCCCTGATGGGGACATTCCCCTTCATGGCGATGATGGACCTGAGCATCAACGTGCTCACCATGTTCGGGCTGGTGCTGGTCATCGGCTCGCTGGTGGACGACGCCATCGTCGTGGTTGAAAACTGCCAGAGCCTGATGGCCCGCGAAAAGCTTGACGCCAAGGCGGCCGCCATCAAGTCGATGCAGCAGATCACCGGCGCAATCATCGCCACCACGCTGGTGACCATCGCCTGCTACATGCCGCTGGCATTCTATGGCGGCATGGTCGGGCGCATCTACCAGCAGTTCGCCTACACCATGTGCATCTCGCTGTGCCTGTCCACAGTGGTGGCGCTGACGCTGTCGCCGGCGATGTGCTCGCTGATCATGCGGCCGCCGCGCGAGAAGCCGCTGGCCATCTTCAAGCCCTTCAATGTCGTCATGGACGGCTCGCGGGCGGTGTACATCTTCCTGGTGCGGAAGCTGGTGCGGCAGGGCATCGTCACGTTGCTGCTGCTGGGCGCGGTCGTCGCGGGGATCTGCCTGATATCCAAACGGGTCAACAGCAGCTTCCTGCCGGAGGAGGACAAGGGCACCATCTTCGCGCATATCGAGCTGACGCCCGGCGCCACCATCTCCCGCACCATGGAGGTGGTGCAGAAGGTGCAGGAGCGCCTGCGTCAGGACCCGAATGTCAAGAACGTCATGGCGGTCGGCGGCTTCTCCTTCATCACCGGCGAGGCGGAAAACGCCGCGATCTTCTTCATCGACCTGGCGGACTGGTCGAAGCGCACCGCCTTCGAGAGCCAGATCGGCCAGCTCAAAGGGCGCTTCCAGGCGCTCCTGGGCGACTTCCCGGAGATCAGCTCGATGGTCTTCACCCCGCCCGCCATCATGGGGCTGGGGATAACCGGCGGCGTCACCTTCGTGCTCTGCAACGAAGGCAACGCCACCCAGATCGAACTGGCGGAGGAGGCCAGGCGCATCGCCAATGAGCTTTCCGCCCGGCCGGATGTCCAGCACGCCATGACCACCTTCACCGCCGACACCCCGCAATTGCGCGGCGACCTCGACCGCGACAAGGCGGAGGCGCTGGGGCTTACCGCGGGGATGATCTTCTCCGCCCTGCAAAGCCAGTTCGGATCGTACTACGTCAACGACTTCAACTTCGGCGGCGAGACCTTCTATGTCAAGATGCAGTCGGACCGGCGCTTCCGGGTCACGCTTGACGACATCCGCGACCTGCAAATCCGCAACAAGCATGGGGAGATGGTGCCGCTCTCGTCTGTATGCTCGCTGCGATTCGTCATCGGGCCGCGGCGGCTGGAGCGCTTCAACAAGGAACTCTCCGCCGAAATCGACGTCCAGGCGATGCGCGGCGTCTCCTCCAGCCAAATCATGGACGCGATCGAGAAACTCCAGCTCAAGCCGGGATACCATGTCGAATGGCGTGACATGAGCTACCAGGAACGCGAAAACCAGGGACAGATCGTCACCCTGGTGGCCCTGGCGATGCTCTTCGCCTACCTCTTCCTGGTGGCGCAATACGAATCCTGGACCATCCCCGTCCCGGTGATGCTCACGGTCATGACGGCGCTGCTGGGGGCCTTCGCCGGGCTCTGGCTCATGAAGGAGGACCTCTCGATCTACGCCCAGCTCGGGCTGGTCATGCTGATCGGCCTCACCGCCAAGAACGCCATCCTGATGGTCGAGTTCTCCAAGCAGGAGCGCGAGGCCGGCAAGGATGTCTACACCTCGGCGGTAAATGGCGCCAGCCTGCGATACCGCGCAGTGCTCATGACGGCCTGGAGCTTCCTCTTCGGCGTCTTCCCGCTGGTGATCGCCACCGGCGCCGGCGCCGGCAGCCGGCGCGCCATCGGCATAAGCACCTTCTCCGGGATGCTGCTGGCCACCATCGCCGGCATCATCATGACCCCGGCGCTGTATGCGGTATTCCAGCGCATCCGCGAGGCCGTCAAGCGCTTCTTCGGGATGCAGGCCGCAATTCCCGACGGAGACGACTAGACGGCATGCCGGGAGCCGCACGACGGCCCGTGCCTGGGCAAGTTTTTGCGCTGCCGTCGCGGCAGGCCGCGATAGATGGGCTAAATTTACCTTCCTGCCACAGGAACAGGATTCCCCACTATCCGCCCCGCCCCGACATGTTTGAATTTCTGAAGCAACTCAAGAACAACCGCCCGATGCGGGTTGTCGTCAATGGCAACCCGGCCCTGCGCAGACGCTCCGAACCGATTGACCAGATCACGGAGGAGGTCCGCGATCTGGCGAAGCAGCTCACGCGCTCGCTGGTCGAGGGCGTGACTCCGGGCGTGGGCCTGGCGGCGCCGCAGATCGGCGTCAATGTGCGCATGATCGTGGTGGACACCCGCCTGGACGAGGAGCCGCAGGACGACGCACTGCCCGGCGAGCTGGTGCTGATGCAGAAGATGCCGGTGGTGCTGATCAATCCGGAGATCATCCCGTACGGAGACGAGACCGCCACCGAAAGCGAGGGCTGTCTGAGCCTGCCGGGAATCACCGGCAATGTCACCCGCCCCAAGACCGTGGTGCTGCGGGCGAGGCTCCTTGACGGCCAGACCTTCTCCGCGACCTGCGGCGGGCTGCTGGCACGGTGCCTGCAGCATGAAGCCGATCACCTGGACGGGATATTGTTCTATGACCGGCTCCCGGAGGCCGACCGGAAACGCTTCCGCAAGCAGATGGACCAGCTGGAAAAACGTGAATTGAGCCTATTGCGCATCGACGCCGCCAAATGAGCCAGGACCCCCGGACAACTGACAACAACGGCTCCCAGGACACGCAGGAACCGCCCGACAACTGCATTGCCTTTGACATGCGGAGGTTGCGCTTCAGCGAAATCCTCCGCTACCTCTTCTTCAACCCGAAGCTGGGATGGGCGCTTTGCAGCATCAAGCCGTTCCTTTTCACTTCAATTGCCGCTATGCTCCTGCTGTGCGGGATGGGCAGTTGCGTCATCACCATGTCGTCGCTGCCGGAACGCGCCGGCGATCTGCGGCTCGGCATCGACTTCCTGATCGACACTGTCGGCGAAGTGCGTTTCTCCGGAGCGGGGAAGCTGGAGTGGTCGGAGGATGCGGACAAAAAGCTGCCGGCCGCCGGACAGCTCAAGCATCTCCGCATGGACATCATGGACACTTTTCCGGACGAGCCGCAGTCGCAAGGGCGCTTCTCGGCGGATGACCGCCAGGGAGTGGTCGTCAGCCATGACGGCGTGCGCTACTGGCATCGCGGACGCGAGGCCGAAAACAAAATCGAGTTCTTCGACTTTCCGGACTCGCGGGTGCGCAAGATGTTCAAGGACAAGTGGAAGAATGACAATGCCGCGCCGATGCTGCCGCTCAACCACGCCACCGCGGCGGCCTACTCGCGGATCTTCTTCCTCTCGCTCTTCGCATCCGTCTGGCTGGCGCAGTTCATCTCCATGCTGAGGATGATCTTCCCCGCCGCAATCTGCATCGGATTCGTATCGCTGCTCTTCAACGGCAAACGGTCGTTCTCCGGCTATGGCGGCGTCATCTCGCTGGGCGTCAACACCCTGATTCCGCCGGTGCTGACCTCGTGCATCTACACCGCCGCCGGCCTGAGCTCCGATTTCTCCGCCGCCATCCCGCTCTTCTTCGTAGTCTACATGGCGTTCGCCTTTTTCGAAGGACGGCGCGGACGGCTGGTGATGAACGGCCCCGCCCCGAAAAAATGACCACGAATTCCCGCATCCCCCGCCCCACAGCCATGCCAAAGCCCCTGTCGCATTTTTGCTCCATCGCCGCCATGGCCGCCTTGCTGCTGTGCCTCTGCACGCCGGCCTCCGCCAGCGCGCAGTCCCAGAATGCCATGGAGGCCGAGAATCTGCGCAAGACCCAGGAAATCGCCGAAGGCAAGATGGCGCTGAACGGGCCGACCAGCGACACCTGGATCCTGGCGTCATGGGATTGGGTCAAGAAGCACGCCGTCGCCTTCGGCAAGTGGTCGTATGAAAAGGGCCGCGGCATTGTCTGCGATGACTTCGATGTGGCCGGCGCATCCCCCGCCACCACCGCCGCAATGCTGGCGATCGCGTCCCTCTGCCTGCTTTCCGGCGCCTGGTCCGCCAGCATCGCCCAGATGCGCCGGCATCCCAAGTGGAGATTCTTCTTCATCGGGTTGTTCAGCTTCTTCATCGCGCCGGTGTGGCTGCTCTTCAAGCTCGACATCAAGGGCGAGTCCGAACGGCTGGCGCGGCTGGCCGACGAAGCCGCACAGAAACGCGCGGCCGCCGAGGAAGAGGCCCGCAAGGAAGCCATAATCCGGGAGGAACAGGGAATCGAAGCCCCGGCGGTCTCCGAAGACGGCGTCGTCTGGGACCGGAACTACTTCACCAAAATTGCCCGGCTTGCCGACGGCACCCCGGACGGCCCCTGGGATGTGCGCTACAACGGCGTCACGGTGCGTGTCCTGCAAATCCTGGATCCGCAGGACGACTTTGTCCAGGCGCGCATCCTCAATCAGGAAGGCGCGACCCTCAATGGCCGCATCCCCTACTCGAAGATCGAGAGGTGGGAGCGGGTGGACGCGCAGTAGCCGCGCCGCCTGCCTGACCTGCCCCATGCACTCCGGCACTGCCGCGGAGCCCGTACAGCCCCGCGCTCAATTCATAAAATAGAATCTACTGTCCATGTTTGACTCGGAAGACGCAGGAATGCCGTTGGCTCAGCAGGAGCTCGGCGCATTGAAATTCTGGCAGGAAGGCAAAATCTTCGAAAAGTCGGTCGAAAACCGCAAGGATTGCCCGGCATACGTGTTCTTTGACGGCCCGCCATTTGCAACCGGGTTGCCCCATTATGGCCATCTCCTGGCCGGCACCATCAAGGACGTCATCCCCCGATACCAGACCATGCGCAGACGCTATGTCCCCCGCACCTTCGGATGGGACTGCCACGGACTGCCAATCGAGTCGCTGGCGCAGAACGCCCTCGGACTGGCCGGAGCGCCCGCCATCAAGGCCGCGGGAATCGACGTTTTCAACGAACAATGCCGCTCGATGGTGCTCAAATATGTCAATGAGTGGAAAAACACCGTCTTGCGCATGGGGCGCTGGGTCGATTTCGACCACGGATACAAGACCATGGACCAGACCTTCATGGAGTCCGTATGGTGGGTCTTCAAGCAGCTCTGGGACCAGGGGCGGGTATACAAGGCCCACCGGATCGTGCCCTATAGCTGGAAGCTTACCACGCCGCTCTCCAATTCCGAGGCCAGCGCCAATTACAAGATGGTGCAGGACCCCGCCGTCACCGTCCGCATGCGCGTGCGCACCATGCCGGTCGAGATCCCGGAAATCGCGGGGTACAACACCTGCATCCTGATCTGGACCACCACCCCGTGGACGCTGCCCGCCAACATGGCGGCCTGCGTGAGCCCGGTGCTCGACTACTGCATTGTCCGGGACGGCGACAGCCAGGACGCCTATGTCATGGCCAAGGCGCGGCTCTCCAGCGTCTTCAAGAAGGAGTCCGACTACACCATCCTCAAGGAGCTCAAGGGCGCCCAGCTGGTCGGAACCACCTATGAGCCGATCTTCGGCTGGTGCGCCGACAAGCACCCGGAATGCTACCGGATTGTCAGTGACGACTATGTCTCCGCGGACGACGGCACCGGCATCGTCCACATCGCCCCGGCGTACGGCGAAGACGACTACCGCATCGGCCAGCGCGAAGGCATCTCGATGGTCGACCCCCTCGACGAGGAAGGACGCTTCACCAGCGCCGTCCCGGAATTCGCGGGGATGCAGTGCAAGGAAGCCGACAAGCCGATCATCAAGTGGCTCAAGGACCATGGCAAGCTGGTCCGCCAGGACACCATCACCCACAGCTATCCCTTCTGCGAACGCACCGACACCCCGCTGATCTACAAGGCGATCGACGCCTGGTATGTGCGGGTCGAGGACATGCACGACCGGCTGATCGCCAACAACGCCCAGACCCACTGGATGCCGGAATTTGTCGGCACCCATCGCTTCCGCAACTGGCTGGCGGATGCACGCGACTGGAACATCTCCCGCAACCGCTTCTGGGGCAGCTGCATCCCGCTGTGGATCAACGACGAGGACAAGAACGACATCATCTGCGTGGGATCGGTGGCCGAGCTGGAGTCGCTCTCCGGACAGAAGGTCACCGACTTGCATAAGCATTTCATCGACAAGGTCGTCATCCGTCGCGACGGCAAGACCTACCACCGCACCCCTGAGGTTCTCGACTGCTGGTTCGAGTCCGGTTCCATGCCCTATGCCCAGTCGCATTACCCGTTCGAGAACAAGGAATTCGTCGAGAAGCACTTCCCGGCGGACTTCATTGCCGAGGGCCTGGACCAGACCCGCGGGTGGTTCTATTCGCTGATGCTGCTTTCCACCGCGATTTTCGACAAGCCCCCATACCAGAATGTGGTGGTCAACGGGCTGGTGCTGGCCGAGGACGGCCGCAAGATGTCGAAACGCCTCAAGAACTACCCCGATCCGATGGAGGTCATCGACAAGTACGGCGCGGATGCGCTGCGGCTCTGCCTGCTCTCCAGCCCGGTTGTGCGCGCCGAAGACCTGCGCTTCTCGGAGAACGCGGTGCGCGAGATCATGCGCACAGTCCTGCTGCCGCTATGGAACTCCTACAGCTTCCTGGCCACCTATGCCAGGATCGACAAGTGGACGCCCCGGAACGGCATTGCCGCGCCGCCGGAAAATCCCTCGAATGTCCTGGACAAGTGGATCGTCTCCCGGCTGGCCCGGACCACCATCGACCTGCGCGAGGCGCTCGACGCCTATGACCTGCAAAAAGGCGCCACCCGCTTCACCGGCTTCATCGAGGAGCTGACCAATTGGTATATCCGCCGCAGCCGCCGCCGCTTCTGGCGCAGCACCAACGACGGCGACAAGCTGGAGGCCTACCAGACCCTGCACTACGTCCTGCTGACCTTCTGCAAGCTGGCCGCGCCCTTCATCCCGTTCATCACCGAGAACATCTACCGGAATCTGCGCACCGACGCCATGCCGGAATCCGTGCATCTGTGCGACTATCCCGAAGCCGACCGGTCGCTGCTGGACGAACAGCTCAATGCCCGCATGGCCGACACCATGTGCGCGGTCTCCCTCGGACGGCTTCTGCGCAGCCAGACCAAGCAGAAGGTCCGTCAGCCGCTGCCGGAGTGCATCCTGGTGTCCTCAGACGCACGGGTGCGCGATGACCTCGCCGGCATGGCTGAAGTCATCGCCGAAGAACTCAATGTCAAGAAAATCACCATCGAGGAGGACGAGGAAAAGCTGGTGCATCTCTCCGCCAAGCCCAACCTCAAGCGCCTCGGCCCCAAATACGGCAAGCAGCTGGGCGCGATCTCCAAGGCGATTGCCGCCCTCGCCGGCAATCAGCTCAAGGCGCTCAATCTCCCCGGCGGCACTGCCGAAGTCACCCTCGCCGATGGCTCCAGCCTGACGCTCTCGGCGGAGGACATCCTGCTCAACCGCACCGAGAAGGCCGGAATGACCGTCGCCAACGAAGGCGCAATCACCGTCGCACTGGATACCCGGCTCACCCCGGAATTGATCCAGGAAGGCTGGGCGCGCGAAATCGTCTCGAAACTCCAGAATCTGCGCAAGGATGCCGGGCTGGAAGTGGTGGACCGCATCAATGTGCAATATCGCGCCGATGCCGAACTGGCCGCGGCCATTGAGGCCCAGAAGCCCTATATCGCCAGCGAAACCCTCGCGCTGTCCATCGAACCGGCGCCGGCGGAAATGCCGGACAGCGCCCTCGCCACAGTCGATCTGGCGGAAAAAAGCGCGATGTTCAGCGTGAAGAAGGCATAAGGGAAGAAAGCGACGGAGTAGAACGGATTTCCTCCGCTCTACTCCGTTTTCCCGATCATCGGGATCACCAGCACGGCGCAGCTGGCGCGCTTGACGACCTTCTCGGCGACAGTGCCGAAGAACAGCGAGTGCAGCGCGCCGCGCCCCTGGCGCCCCATCACGATCAGATTCGCGCCAATCTGGTCGGCATATTTTATAATCTCGACATAGCTTTTGCCAAAACGCAGCACCGGCTGGAACTTGATGTCGGCGGGAACCCGCGGCGTGTATTCCGACGCCACCATCTCATCGAAGGAGCGCTGGGCGCTCTTCTCCGGCTGTTCATCGCCGGCATAGACGTACTGCTGCCAGAACTGCGCGTCCGGCTCCTGCAGGACATGCAACAGGTGCAATTCCGCGCCATCGCGACGGCCAGCCGCATCAATCGCGTAGTCAAATGCCGTGGAGGCGTTGTCCGAAAAGTCTGTGCAGAAAAGTACCTTGAACATGGCTTTGCTGGCATTGCCCGGTTATTTCCACTTGAAGACCATCTTGGCAAAGTAGGTGGTCTCCATGCGCTCGGCGTCCGCGGCCGTGCGGCTGTTGTATTCATTGGACACGCCGAGCCGCAATGACATCGGATACTTGAAAAGCACCGGGATGTCAAGGCTGGACTCATGGACGACCCGGTAATCATGGATGTCATCGAATGCCGGCTGCCAGGTAAGATCCGTCACCCACTTGCCCCACTCCTGGATCAGCTGTTCGAAATGGGCGGTCAGTTCCATGCCGACGGCGTCATCATGGGTGCCGTCGGTGTATTTGCGCGTCTTGCCGGAGAGACCGCCGCGGAAACGCAGCTTGGTGCGCTCCCGGTCAATCGCATAGTAGCCATAGCCCGCGCCGGCTTCGCTGCGCAGACGCAACCCGCTGGTCGGCTGCTTTTCGAACTCGGCCTTGGTGTACCAGGTGTTCTTGGTGCCGGCGATCTTGCGCTCGTAATCCGCGCCACCCAGATATTTGCGGGTGCCGGTGACGTGGTTTTCACGGTCGTAGGTCGCGCTGGCATAGAGCTTGAGGGTGTCCGACGGGCCAGCCAGGTTGGCCTTGAAGCCAATCCCGCCATTGAACTTCTCGGTGTTGCCGGTCTTCCCATTGATGTCCAGGCTGACCTCGCCATCCCATTTGCGCGATGGCGGAGGCGGTGGCAGGGTCGGGTCGGCCATCCCGTCACGCCAAAGGAACTTGATCCCCGCCGGCGGCAGGGCAATGGCCGTGCCAAGGCCCGCCGCCTCCGCCTCGCCGGCCGAAACCGGCGCACCCAGCAGCCTGTCGTCTGACTGGGTGGCGACGTTCACCGGCTCCGCAGTGCCAAGACGCGCAATCTTCGACTGGTCGATGGTGATCTCACCGGCAAAATCGGTGGCAATGACCGCCTTTCCGCCGGCAATGCTCTTGACGACGCCGTTGATCACCGACCCGTCACTCAGGGTGATTCGGTCGGCAAAGAGCGTGGAAGCAGCTGCGGCAACGGCAACCAACGCGATGACTATTGAACGGAACGACATTGTGTGCATTGAAATAAAAGATACCGCCCTATCCTGCACGACACTTTCCGCCATCATCTACTTTTTCTCAATATGGCGGTTGTGGTCGGAAAACAGCACCACCTGGGGGCGATGGCGGACGGCTTCCTCCGGGGTGAATTGCGCAAACACCATGATGGTGACGACATCCCCGGCCATGCCGCTGCGGGCGGCGGCGCCGTTAAGGCAAAATACCCGGCTGCCGGCTTGGGCGGGAATGGCATAGGTCTCGATCCGGCTGCCATTGTTGTTATTGACAATCAGGATCTTCTCGTACGGCAGGATCCCCGCCATCTGAAGGCACTCGGAGTCAATGGCCATGCTGCCCTCGTAATTGAGGTCACAGGAGGTCACTTCCACCCGATGCAGCTTGGCTTTCAGCAATTCCACTTGCATGGCAATCATAAAACGGAGTGAGACGCCCCGCCATCGCATCCGCGGATGACGGGGCGCGCCGATGCTGGCAGTTACTTCCTGGCGGCGCGTTTCTTCGGCGCCGCCGGCGTTCCGGCGGACTTGGCACCGCGCGTGCAAACGCACTTGCCAGAGCCCTTCGCCGCACCATCGCCAGGCTTGCGGGCATTGGCGTTGATGCGCAGACGCAGGGCATTGAGCTTGATGAAGCCGGTGGCGTCCTGCTGATTGTAGACGTCGTCCTTCTCAAAGGTGACGACCTCCGGATCATACAAGGTGTACGGCGAACGGCGCCCGACGACATAGCAGACGCCCTTGTAGAGCTTGCAGCGGACATCGCCGGTGACGTTTTCCTGGCTCTGGGTGATTGCGGCCTGCAGGAACTCGCGCTCCGGCGCAAACCAGTAGCCGTCGTAGATCAGGTTGGAATAGTGGTTGATCAGGCTGTCACGCGTGCTCATCACCTCGCGATCCATGGTGATCGACTCCATCGCCCGGTGCGCCGCAAACAGGATGGTGCCGCCCGGAGTCTCGTAGACGCCGCGGTCCTTCATGCCGGTATAGCGGGTCTCGACAATGTCAATGCGGCCGATGCCGTGCTTGCCGCCCAGGCGGTTGAGCTCGCGCATCATGTTGGCCGGCGAGAGCTTCTTGCCATCCAGCGCCACCGGATTGCCCTTCTCAAAGGAAATGGTGATGTATTCCGGAGTGTTCGGGGCCTTCTCGACCGGGGTGGTCAGCACATGGCACTCCTCCGGGGCCTCAACCCACGGATCCTCCAACGCGCCGCCCTCGAAGGAAATATGCAACAGGTTGCGATCCTCCGAATAGGGCTTCTTGGCAGTGACGGTGATCGGGATCTTGCGGTCCCTGGCGTACTTGATCAAATCGGTGCGCGACTTGAACGGCCAGTCCGGATTGCGCCAGATGTCCATGATCTTGATCTGCGGATTGAGCGCATACGCAGACAGCTCAAAGCGGATCTGGTCGTTGCCCTTGCCGGTGGCGCCATGGCAGATGTACTCGCAATGCTCCTTGGCCGCAACCTCGACCAGACGCTTGGCAATCAGCGGACGGGCGATCGAGGTCCCCAGCAAATACATGTTCTCGTAGATCGCATTGGCCTGGAACATCGGGAAAATGTAGTCGCGGGCGAACTCCTCGGTGAGATCCTCGACATACGAGGCCACCGCGCCGCAGGCCTTGGCCTTCTCGTGCAGCCCGGAGAGCTCCTCGCCCTGCCCGACATCTGCGCAATAGGTGACTACCTCGGCATTGTATTTCTCCTGCAACCAGGTCAGGATGCAGCTGGTGTCGAGCCCGCCGGAATATGCCAGCAGAACCCGCATCTTCTTGGATTCGTTCTTTTTCACGGTTGTCTAATCCCAAGTTTGATTGAGACCTGATCATGGACGGCGCCACGGCGCCGCCCGAAAAAAATGCAAACGCGCATAATATACAGGCGCAGACAAGGACCTGAAGGCCGTGAAGCCGGGGAGTTTCACGGCAACGCCCGCAAATCCCCGGGATTCAGGGCAGTGAAGCCGGGCAGGATTCCTGCGGATGCATGCCGCATCGGCGCAAAGGAACCGGCTCCGCTGCCCCGGAATGGACGGTGCAGGAAGGCTACAGCAGGATGTACTTCAGGATGAACAGCACCGTCAGGATGTACATCAGGACGCTGATGCGCCTGGCTTTGCCGATGGCCAGGTTGAGGATGGTCCAGGAGATGATGCCCAGGCAGATGCCCTCGGAAATGCTGTAGGCGAAGGGCATGGCCAGAATGGTGATGAAGGCGGGGATGGCGTCCTCGAAATCGTCGAAATTGATGTCGAGGATCGGCCGCATCATGTAGAATCCGACAATGATCAGCGCCGGCGCGGTGGCAAATGCCGGAATCGCCAGGAAAATCGGCGCCAGGATGATCGAAACCAGGAAGAGCACTGCGGTGGTGACGGCGGTAAGGCCGGTGCGTCCGCCCTCCGCGACACCGGTGGCCGACTCCACGAAGGTGGTGGTGGTGGAAGTCCCCAGCATGGCGCCCACGCTGGTCGCCACGGCGTCCGAGCACAATGCGCCGCGGATGTTGGCCAGCTTGCCATCCTTGTCCAGCATGTTCGCCCGGCTGGAGACGCCGATCAGCGTGCCCAGGGTGTCAAAGAGGTCGACAAACAGGAACGCGAACATGATGACCAGGAAGTTGCAGGACTTGAAGATCAGGCTCCATCCCGTCAGGTCGCTGCTGCTGCTGGTCCAGGTGTCCGGAGAGAAGAATCCGCAGAAGATGCTGGTGAAGCCCTGCCAGGTCTCCTTGAAGGTCTCGGACAGATTGCAGACGTTCGGATAGAGGGAAAAGTAGCCTTTGGCGGGATCGACGACATAGAGGCCGGTGGCCTGGCAGATCATGCCGAGAATCCAGGTGATGAAGATGCCCAGCAGGATGCTCCCGCGGATGTTCTTCTTCATCATGTAGGCGATGATCAGCACTCCGATCATCGCCAGAATCGCGCTGATGCCGGAGGTGTGGATGGTGTCCTTGGCAAAATGGTGGAAGCTGACCAGGGTGGCGCCATTGGCGACCACAATCTTGGCGTTCTGCATGGCGATGAAGGCGATGAACAGGCCGATGCCGACGCCGACCGCGCGCTTCAGCGTGAGCGGAATGGCATTGAAAATGGCCTCGCGCACCCTGGTGAGCGACATGGCCAGGAAGATCAGCCCCTCGACGAACACCGCCAGCATCGCGACTTGCCAGGAATAGCCCATGCCCAGCACCACCGTGAAGGCGAAATACGCATTCAGGCCCATGCCCGGCGCCAACGCGAACGGGTAGTTGGCAAGCAGCGCCATCAGCATGGTGCCGACAAATGACGCCAGCGCGGTGGCGATCAGCACGCCGCCCTTGGGCATGCCGGCATTGCTCAGGATTTCCGGATTCACCGCCAGGATGTACGCCATCGCCAGGAAGGTCGTCACTCCCGCCAGGATTTCAGTCTTTACAGTGGTGTTGTTCTGCTTCAGCTTAAAATCAAGCAACATTGTGATTTGTACCTTTTGTTTGGGATTGGACAGCCAGCATGGCATCCCGCAAATCCGTCAAGATCCTCCGCGGGATTTTTTGACGGACTTGCGAAGCGCCACACCAAAAAAAAAGAATCGGGGGGAAAAGGGAAAATATAATGACAAATGCCAATTCTGCCCTCCGATGCCCCCGGCGGGAGGATTCATCGGGGGGCGTTTTGGGCCATGCATCTTTGGATATGGGGGTAGCTTAGCTGGACCGCCGCCACGAAAACGAGGAATGCCACCGGCCCGGCAATGTAGATGGCGGTCAGCCCGAGGGTCGGGGCGATCACTCCGGCCGCGATATGGGCCAGGCTGGAGCCGATGGCGCGGAAGGTCTGGGCATAGCCGAACATCACCCCCTGATGTTCCGGGGAAGTCGCCTTGGTCAGCCAGCTGTGGCAGATCGGCTCCATGCCGCCGGCCGCAAACACCATGATGAAGCGCAATGGAATCAATGCCAGCACCCCGGCGGTCGCGCTGAGCCCCGGATGCGCCAGCCAGACAAGCGGAATCCGCGGCTCCATCGGCAGCAGCTGCGGCAGGAAGGCCATCATCAGCATCGCGCACCCGGCCACCACGCCGATTGACACGGCGATGAATTTGGCGCGTTTGTCGATGAAACGCGACAAGGTGAATCCGGAGATGATGGCCCCCAGCGACCCGGCGCCCATGATCACGCTGGTGCAAAGCTCCTTCCCGCCAAAGGCGGACCCGCCATTGAGTCGTTCGATGTAAAGCGCCAGCTGCGATTGGTCCAGGTAGCGCGACAGCGAGGCGAAGACATACAGCAGCAGAATCGGCAGCATCGGCCAGATCAGCGCCTTCCAGGAATGCAGCAGCCGTCCCAGCCTTCCGCCGGCGTCATCCTGCCTCTCCGGAGGCGCAGGGGTGAATTTCTCCACCGCGCCGAAGAGGACGCATACCGCCATGACGGCCAGGATGGTCGAGGTGATGTAGAACGAGTTGCGGTAGCCGAAGTTCTCGGCCAGGATCCCCCCCAGCGTAAGCCCCGCCATGTCGCCGGAGAAGAAGGAACTGGAGAGAATCCCCAGCGCAAAGCCGCGTTTTTCCGGCGGTGTCGAACACGACACCAAGGTCATTGAGGCCGACATGGTTCCGGTGAGCAGCCCCTGGATGAACCGCAGCGCGATGAATTCGCCGACCGTGCGCGAAAACCCCATCAGCAGCATGACCGCCGAGGCGCCGAATACCGCGCGCAGCAGCATCTTCTTGCGCCCGAAGCGGTCGGCCACCCACCCCCAGACCGGCGCCGCAATGGCGAAGGCCACCTGGGTCACCAGCGCCGAGATGGCGGAATATGCCCGCAGCTGCCCGTCGCTGGCCGCAGGCGCCAGCTCGCGCAGATAGTATGGCACAAATGGCAATACCAGCGATATCGCACCAAGAGTGAAGAATTGCGTAATCCAGATTACCGTGAGATTGCGCTTCCAATATGGATAGAGTGCGTCGTCCACGGCTCAATCTGAAGATGATGGCGGAGGGCCGGCGAGGATGCCCTCGCGGCGGATATGGATGTCGCCGGCAAAAATCTCCTCCGGAACCGCGGCGCCATCGCGTTTCAGCAACAGCGTTCCCTTTGGCGCCAGCCCCATGGCCAGCCCGGTGACGCATCCGCACGGCCCCTCGACAGTGATGGTCCTGCCGGCCAGCAGGTCATGGCGGCTCCATTCGGCTGCAAACGGCGAAAAATCCGCAGACTCCAGCCATTGCAGATAGCATTGCTCCAGGTGATTGAGAAAGGCCGCCAGGATCCTCGGCCGGTCATAGAGCCGGCCGCCGGTGCAAGTCGACAGCGACCCCGCGCTTTCCCGCAAATCCGGCGGGAAGTCCCCCAACGTGGAGTTGACATTGATCCCGACCCCCAGGACAACCGGGATGGCGCCGCCGGGATGGCCGCCGGCGGCCACTTCGCAGAGTATCCCCGACAGTTTCCGGCTGCCGCACCACAAGTCGTTCGGCCACTTCAACATCACCGGCAGGTCGGGGATTTCCCGCCGGAGGGCGCGATGCAACGCCAATGCCGCCAGCATGGCCAGCTGCGGCAGACGCACCGCATCCCGGCACGGCGGCAGCAACAGCACTGAAAAATAGAGGTTGACACCGCGGGGTGAATGCCATGAATGGTCGCTGCGGCCGCGGCCCGCGCTTTGCGAGTCGCAACACACCAGCGCGCCTTCCGGCAATGACGACGCGCGTTCCTTGAGCACGGCGTTGGTCGAGGTCATCTCCTCGGCAAAGATGCACCGCCGTCCCAGGATGCGGGTGCGCAGCAGCGGCGTCAGCTCCTCGGGCAGAAGCGCACTCATGCATTTCCTCCCGGAGCCAGGAAGTTGTCGATCATCGGCACGATTTCCTGCGGCAGATCCTCCAGGAGGTAGTGCCCCGCATCGGGAAAGCCCAGCGCCAGCGCCTTCGGATAGATCTCCCGCCAGCGTTCAAAGAAGTGCATGTTGAAGCAAAAGTCGCGTTCGCCCCAGCAAAGCAGGATCTTCTTGTCCGCCAGCCGCGGAAGGTTCATCTCGATCCCTTTCAGCGTCTCCCAGGAGGGATGGCGCGGGTTCATCGGGATGTCACGCACAAAACGGTATATCGCCACGCGATCATGCCAGTTTCCGTATGGCGCCAGCATGCCGCTGCGGGCCACCGGGTCCATCGGCCTGGCCACCGCCATGCGGGTCGCGCAACGCGCGAAGAGGTTGAGGCCGCGCACCAGGAACGGCCCCAGCAGCGGATTGCGGATGAAGGCGATGCGGCAGGCGATCCGCTTCGAGCAATAGGCGGCGGTGTTCATCAGCACAATCCGACGGATGCGCTCCGGATGCATCACCGCATATCCCATGCCAATGGCGCCGCCCCAGTCGTGCATCACCAGATCGAACTGCTTGAGCCGCAGCTCGTTCTCGACGAGATGGCGCAGATTGGCGATATGATCGGCCAGACGGTAGCTCCAATCCTGCGGCTTGTCCGACATTCCGCATCCAAGGTGGTCCAGCGCAATCGCCCGCCCGCCGGACTTTGACAGCCTGGCGATCAGCCGCCGATACATGAACGACCATGTCGGATTGCCATGGAGCATGACCGCCGGAAAACCGCCGCCGCAGTCGACATAGTGCAGCCGGTGGCCGCCGGGAATGGTCATCCACCTCGCTTCAAAAGGATATTGGTCTTGCCAGGCGGCATCATTGTCGGAAAACATACGCTGCACAAAAGAGGGAACGTTCAAACCAAGGTCGGAGGGATGCGGCGGACGCTCAGGAGACCGCCACAAACGAATCGCGGCAAAGCAGCGCCGTCAGGAATTCACAGTCAAGACGATGGCCGGCACAATAGGAGGTGATGCGACCGGCGGGATGAAAGGGCAGCAGCGAGAGCGCGGCGACCAGATCCAGGCAGGCGCGATGCCAGACCGCCTCCAGCGATTTGCCGGAAGAAAGCGCAAGGGCCGCCAACGGCCTGTTGACATAATGGCTGGGGCCGGCAACCAGGATGTTCCGGCAGTTGTAGCCGGTATGGCGCCACGAACGCGACAGCCATCCGAAACAGCGGAGCATCCGCCACTCCCTGGCGCTGCAATTGGTGCGGGCGATGGCGCCAACCCGGAAATGCTGAGGACATACCCCCATGACCAGCCGCTGACGGCCAATCGCCGTCGGGAAGTCAATGGCGACATCCAACGTCAGCGACTTGTCGCCGCCAGGCGCCGGCGTCCACAGCAGGAATCCGCTCCCGGACTGGCTGGCCATCATCATCGGCTGCTTCACGCTGCGGCACTCCCGCATCCCCGGGCCATTGTCCACCACGCCGGCCGCCAGCAGCGCCTCGGCCAAATCCGCACTGCCGCAATCGAAAAGCGGCGGATCTTCCGAGTCCGTCTCAATGATCAGATCGTCAATGCCCAGGCCGACACGCTGGCAGATGACATGCTCCGCCATCCGGAAGCGGTTGCCGTCGGCGCCGCTGCGCAGCACGAATGCGCGGTTGGCGCCGGCCAGCGACGAGAGCGCCACCGGTATCGGCAATTGCCCCGGCAAGTCAGTGCGGATGATCTGCCAGCCGCTTCCAGGCGGCGCAGGACGAAAATGCAACGTGCGGATCTTCCGGCCGTCATAGGTGCCACGACCCGACACCGCCCCGGCGGCACCGACAGTCTGACGGCGCTGCGGCTCGCAATAGCCGTCCGGAAACGGAAGCTCCGCGTCGATGGGCTGCGCGGAGTGTGCATCCCGCAATCGCCGGCAGACCACCTCATCGCCGCGGAGCATGATGATTCCGGATTCGCCGCTCATACGAATGCAAGCACCACCTTCCCAATGTTCTCGGCGCGGCGAAGCACTCCATGGGCGGCCTCAACCTCCTGGATCGGGAAAACCGCATGGATGTTGGAAATCAGCTTCCGCTGGCTGAACAGCGGCCACAGCTCGCGCTGCAGCGCCTGAAGGATCTGGGCCTTCTCCTCGGGAGTGCGGCTGCGCAACGTGCTGCCGATGAGCTTCAGACGCTTGCGCCACACCGTCTCCAGATCTATCTGGGTCATGGCGCCGGCCATGGTGGCAATCATGATCCACCGCCCGCCAAAGACCATGTTCCGGAAACACTCGCCCATCAGCCTGCCGCCAATGCAATCCAATGCAACCGTCGGCGGATTGGCCTCGATCACCGGACGGATGTCCTCATGACGGTAGTCGAGGACAAAATCCGCGCCAAGCTTCCTGACAAATGCGGCCTTCTCCGGCGAGTCGATGGTGGTGATCACCTTCGCGCCCATCGACTTGGCAAATTGGATCGCCGCCAGGCCGACTCCGCTGGCGCCCGCCTGCATGTAGAAGACGTCACCGGCATTCATGCCGCCGGCCTCCTTCACCAAATTGAGGTAGACCGTGCTCCACACCTCAGGCAGAGTGGAGGCCTCTATCATCGTAAGCCCATCCGGAATCGGCACCACCATCCCCGCCGGCGCCACCACATACTCCGAATAGCCGCCGCCGCCCAGCAGGGCGCAGACCCTGTCACCGGGCTTGAAGGCGGACTGCGCGGGACACTCCACCACCTCGCCGGATACCTCCAGGCCACACCACTGCGGCCAGCCGGCCGGCGAGGAATAACAGCCATCCTTCTGCATCAAATCCGCACGATTGACCGCGGCGGCATGGACTCGTATCAGGACCTCGCCCTCCCCGCAAACCGGCATCGGCACCTCAGCCCACTTGAAATTGAGCTGATTGTCTAGAATCATCGCATGCATGACCTGAAAAAATCTCCCTGCTACAGAATCCGTGAAACCGGTGTCTTTGCGTCAGAACGAGAAATTTTGAGGGAACGTACCATGAAGTACGTGACCGCAAAATGACTGAATCATGGCGCAAAAGAACCAACTTCACGGATTCAGGTGCTGCTTTTTACCACGGAAGGGAGCAAAAATCGAAACTGTGCATAACATAACCCCAAAATCGCGATGCTACGCAGGCCTTTCACCCGACAAAGCCCGTGAATGCGCTTTTTTGAGACGAAATTGGCCGGAAAGGAGGGCAGCTCCTCTCCGTTCGCCTCATGATGCGCACGCCCAATCCACCATTCCTGCACAGCCATGAAAAAGCAAACCGCCTTCCCCGAAAGGACGGGGGAGGCGGTTTGCCTTTGGTGAGTTGACGGCCGGGGCCGCAGGACAGACGGCTAGCCCTGGACTACATGGGCGCCGCGGCTGCGAAGGATGCCCTTGGAAAGGAATCCGTCGTAATTGCGGCTGATCAGGTAGGTCTGGATCTGGCGCATGGTGTCCAGCATCACCCCGACAATGATCAGCAGGCTGGTTCCACCGAAGAATTGCGCAATCGTCCCCGGAATCTTGAGGACCGAGGTGGTCAGCAACATCGGGAGGATCGCCAGCACCATCAGCCCGAGCGCACCGGCAAAGGTGATCCGGGTCATGGCATGGTCAAGGAAATCGCTGGTCGGCGTGCCGGGGCGGATGCCCGGAATGTACCCGTTGTTCTTCTGCAGATCATCGGCGATCTGAATCGGATTGAACTGGTTCGCCACCCAGAAGAAGGCAAAGAGCATCAATAGCGCCGCATAGATGATGATATATCCCCACGACCCGTACTGGAAGGTCCCGGCAATCCACGCGGTGACGCTGTTCTGGGGCAGATAGCGCAACGCCAATTGCAGGAACGACAGGATGGCGCCGGCGAAGATGATCGGCATTACGTTGGCGTAATTCACCCGCAACGGCAGATAGGTGGTCTGGATGCCCATGCCCCGTCCGCCAAAACCGGCGACTGAACGCTGCTGCGCATAGCGGATCGGAATCTTGCGCATGCCCTCGGTGAGGTAGATCGCACCGACGGTGACGGCGATGAACAGCGCCACAAGCACCAGCAGATGCACGACCGTCAGGCTGCTGTCCTGGGTCGCCGACCCGATGAACACCAACTGGTAGAGCTGGGTCAGCGCACTGGGCAGCCGCGCCAGGATGTTGATGGTGATGATCAACGACGCGCCATTGCCAACCCCGCGCTCAGTGATCATCTCGCCAAGCCAGGTGATGAACATCGCGCCGCCAGTCAGAATCAGCACCGTCTGGAAGATGAAGCCGAAGCCCGGATTCATCACCACCGAACCATTGCCCAGGCCAATCTTGGATGGCCCCATCATCGCCAGGGAGAACATCACGCCCTGCACCACCGCCACCACTACGGTGAGCAGCCGCATGATGAAATTGTACTGCTGCATCCCGGACTCGCCCTCCCGGACCATCTTGTTGAGGGCGGGAATCACCGGCGTCATCAGCTGCAACACGATCGACGCCGAAATATAGGGCATGATTCCAAGCGCGCCAACCGCAAACTGCTCCATCGCGCCGCCGCTGAAAAGGTCAAGCAACCCCATGATGCCGCCGGCATCGGCGTTGTGCTTCAGGTTGTTGAAAAGCTCGGAGAGCTTGACGGTATCAATGCCCGGGCAGGGAATCGCGGCGGTCAGCTCGACCAGGGCGATCATCCCGAGAGTGAAAAACAGCCGCTTTTTCAGTTCGGGGATTTTGAAGCAGTTAAGGTAGGCTGAAAGCATGACCGATCCTTAAGAATGAGGTTGCAGACGCAAGACCACCATGATCCTGCACCGAAGATAATGAAGAAGAGTGAATAGAATCCCGGACGGGACGACGGCGACACCAGGGCGGCGGCAAAAAAACTGCCGCCGGCAACCGACGCCATGACGCACGCCATGGACGCGCCCCCATCCTCCGCAATCGCCGGCACCATTCATCAAATCACGCTGGCGTCACGGCGGGAAACCCGCCGCGAGGTCAGCGTAATTCGTCACAACGCGCAATATAGCGCCGACACGCTATTTTGCGCTGTTGCGCGCAGCAATTGCGGCCTTCTTCGCCGCAACGAACTTCGCCTTGCGTTCGACCTTCTCCTCGGCCGAGCTCTTCATCAACGCGGTGCAGGTGCCGCCGGCAGCCTCGATCTTGGCCTTGGCCGCGGCGGAAAACTTGTCCGCGGTGACCTTGAAGGCCTTGGTGACCTCGCCATTGGCAAGCACCTTGACCGGCATGACCTGCTTGCCCAGCAGGCTGCGCTGCTGGAGAATCTCCTTGTTGATCTCGGCGCCAGCCTCGAAATTCTCCTCGAGAATCGCAAGATTGACCACCTCGTACTCGACATGGTTCGGATTGTTGAAGCCGCGCTTCGGCAGACGGCGGATCAGCGGAATCTGTCCCCCCTCAAAGAACGGCCCCTTGCCGGAACCGGCACGCTGGCCGGCACCCTTGTCACCACGGCCGGCGGTGCGGCCATTGCCTGACCCGTCGCCACGGCCGACGCGCTTGCGCTCCTGGCGGTTGAATGTATTGTGCAAATCGTGGAGTTTCATAGCTCTTTCTGTCTCCCAAAAGTGGTTGAGGACGCCTGGCATCCGTCATTGAACCTGTCCGAAAAAATCATCGTCCCCAAGCCCCGGAGGTGATTCCCTGGCGAATGGCACCGCGCACGCGATGACCGCACGCCAGAAGCCATTCACGCAGGAAGCCCCCCCCGACGAAAGGCGCAGATGACCTCGGATCAAGCCAATTACGCACTATAGCGCCTTGATGTCGCGCTTTGCCAGCACTTCCGCCTTGGTGCGCAGCTTGCGAAGCGCCTCGAAGGTGGCCTTGACCACATTGGCGGCATTGCTGCTGCCCAGGGACTTGGCCAGCACGTCGTTGACCCCGGCCAACTCCAGGACGGCGCGCATCCCGCCGCCGGCGATCACCCCAGTACCCTTGCAGGCCGGCTTGATCATCACGTCGGCGGAGCAGAAACGCGCCTCGACCTGATGGCTGATGGTCGACCCGAACATCGGAACCGTCATCATGTGCCGGCGAGCCTGCTCGCCGCCCTTGCGGATGGCGTCGGAAACCTCGTTCGCCTTGCCGAAGCCCATGCCAACACGGCCCTTCTTGTCGCCAACCACAATCAATGCGCTGAAAGAGAAGTTGCGTCCGCCCTTCACAGTCTTGCTGGAACGGTTGACGACAACGGTGCGCTCTTCCAAATCATCCTGCGGAATTTCCCGCTCCATGCGGGGACGCTCGCCACGACCCTGACCACGACCCTGGCCGCGGCCTTCCTTGCGGGAAACCGGCCCCTGGGCTTGCGCAGTCGCTTTGTCTTCAATTGAATTTGCCACGGATTGTATCTCCTTGCGACTTTCGTGTTAGTGGTTCAGCTAAAATTCCAGCCCGGCCTTGCGCGCGGCCTCCGCCAACGCCTTGACACAGCCATGATAGGGGAAACCGCCGCGGTCGAAAACAACCTTCTTGATTTCCTTTGCCAGCGCCCGCTCGGCAATCGCCTGGCCAATGACCTCGGCGCTCTTCATGTTGGCGGCCAGCTTCTGCTCGCGGAACGGCTTCTCGACGGTGGCGGCGGCAACCAGGGTGACCCCGGCCTCGTCGTCAATCACCTGGCTGTAGATATGGGCGGCGGTGCGGCAGACGCAAAGACGCGGCATTGCCGCAGTGCCGGAGACCTTGTTGCGGATATGGCGATGACGGCGAATCCGCGCTTCTTTCTTGCTTAATTTGCTCATTGTGGTTGGTCCATTCAAGTTTCATCCGCCGGCGTAGTACGGCGGATGGTTTCGCCACGGAAAAAGGGCGGCAGGGACACGAAAGACTGCACGCTCGAACACATGCAGACGCCCGGCCATCCACTTCACCCGCAACGCACTGATTGTCCCAAACCGGACACGGCACGACACCAGCGCCGCGCCCGCCGGAATTGGGACGGCATCCTGACGGGCGGCCTTTCTGCAGCCGCCACGCCGGGGACTACACCTTCTTGCCTTCCTTGAGGCTGAGCTGCTCGCCGACAAAGCGCACGCCCTTTCCATGGTAGGCGTCCGGAATGCGGTTGGCGCGGATGTCCGCGGCAGCCTGCCCGACCGCCTGCTTGTCATGGCTCTCAAGGGTGATGTGGGTCGGATCCGGCATCGAAACCTTGACATTCGCAGGAACCGTGTAGATGCGCGGCTTCGAATACCCAAGGCTCATGGTGAGGGTCTGGCCCTGCAGCTGCGCACGATAACCCACGCCGAAGAACTCCAGCTGAATGGTGAAGCCCTTGTCCACACCGATCACCATGCTGTTGAGCAGGCTGCGGATGAGGCCGTGGTTCATGCGGGTCTGGCGCTCCTCGTTGTCGCGGGAGACCAGGATTTCCTTCTTGTCATCCGACAGCACGCAGGTGATGTGCTCCGGAATATCCAGATTGTGGCTGCCCTTCGGCCCGCTTACGCTGACCTTGCTGCCGTTGATTTCGACTTTGACGTTGTCGCCGATGAAAATCGGCTTCTTGCCCATGCGTGACATCTTCTGCTATCTCCTTCTGTTGAATTGATTACCAGACATAGCAGAGCAGCTCGCCGCCGATGTTGCGCTTGCGGGCCGTCCGGTCGGTCACCACCCCTTGCGAAGTGGTGAGAATCGCCACACCCAGACCGCCCAGGACGCGCGGGATCTCGGTGCTGTTGACATACACCCGGCAGGAGGGGCGGCTGACACGGCGGATGCCCTCGATGACGGGGGTCGCGTTCTTGCCCTTGTACTTCAGGGTGATGGTGAGTCCTTTCTTGTTGTTGCCCAGGTCCTCAACGGCGAAGTTGTCGATGAAGCCATTCTCCTTCAAAGCGGTGGCCAGCGCGGCCTTCAGCTTTGAATGGGGCATGGACACCGTCGGCAGCTTTGCGTTGGACGCATTGCGCACCCGGGTCAGCATATCTGCAATAGGATCGCTCATGCTCATGGTAGATTGCCTCCCTGTGGGTTACCAGCTTGCCTTCGTCACGCCGGGAATAAGCCCGTTGCTGGCCATTTCACGCAGACAGATCCGGCACAGATGGAACTTACGGTATACGGCGCGCTCGCGGCCGCACCGCTCGCAGCGGGTATAGGCGCGGGTGGAGAATTTCGGAGTCTTCTGAGACTTGATGATCAGACTTTTCTTGGCCACGGTGGTTATCCTCCTCAGTTCGCCGCGAAGGGCATGCCCATGAGCGCGAGCAGGTCGCGGGCCTCGTCATCAGTCCTGGCGCTCGTGACAATCGTGATGTTCATGCCGACGGTGTGCTTCGCCTTGTCCATGTCAATCTCGGTGAAGACCGACTGGTCGGAAAGGCCGAAGGTGTAGTTGCCGGCGCCATCGAACGCCTTCGCGGGGATGCCGCGGAAGTCGCGCACGCGGGGCAGCACGATGTTCATGAGGCGGAACAGGAAGTTGTACATCTTGTCGCGGCGGAGGGTGACACAGGCGCCAACACTCATCCCCGCACGCAGCTTGAAGTTGGAGATGTTCTTGGTGGACTTGGTGATCACCGGCTTCTGCCCGGTGATCTGCCCGAGGGTGTCCACCACCGACTGCAGCACGTCGCGCTCCTTGTCGCTGGAGACGCCGCTGTTGAGCACCACCTTGACCACTTTCGGAATCTGCATCGGGTTGGTGTAGCCGTGCTTCTGCTTGAGAGCAGGAACCACGTCATCAACGTAATGCTGGTAGAGAGAATTGTTCATTGCTTACTGCCTCCTTTAGGCCTTCTTCTCGGCCTTCTCGGCAGAGTGCTTGGCACGGTAGCGTTCCTCAGCCATCACATTGGAGATGTGGATCGGACCTTCCACATCGATGATGCCACCCTGGGGCTTCTCCTGGCTGCGGCGGACGGTCTTCTTCTGCATGTTGCATCCCTGCACAAAGACCTTGCCGGCCTTGCGGTCGACACGCAACACCTTGCCGCTCTTGCCCTTGTCCGAGCCGGTCAGGATGAATACCGTATCGTTCTTCTTGAAGTTAGCTTTGGACATTAGAGCACCTCCGGAGCCAGCGAGATGATTTTGGTGAAATTCTTGTCTCGCAGTTCACGCGCGACCGGCCCGAAGATGCGGGTGCCACGCGGATTGTTGGCGTCGTCGATGATGACAGCGGCATCGCGGTCGAAACGCAGGTAGCTGCCATCGGGGCGGCGGATATTCTTGGCGGTGCGCACGACGACGGCGCGGACGACATCGCCCTTCTTGACAACGCCGCGGGGCTGGGCATCCTTGACACTGGCACGGATGATATCGCCGACCTCGGCGTACTCCTTGCTCTGCCCAAGGCACCGGATGGCCATTATGACCTTCGCGCCGGTGTTGTCAGCCACCTCGAGTGTGGTCTGCATTTGAATCATGGTAGTTTTCTCCTTGAGCTGTTAAGAATCAATCCGTGGCGGCATGCTTCTGGATGGAGACGAGACGCCAGCGCTTCAGCTTGGAAAGCGGGCGGGTTTCCATGATCTTGACAACGTCGCCAGCCTTGGCTTCGTTCTTCTCGTCATGGACATAGTACTTCGTGGTGGACTTGACCACCTTCTTGTACAGCGGATGGACGGAATTCCGGGCCACGGCCACGACCAGGGTCTTGTCCTGCTTGTCGCTGACCACGGTGCCGACGCGCACCTTGCGGTGGCATTCGCGGGCAGCCGGGACGGCCGCCGCCGCAGTGTTTTGAGTATCTTCTGACATCTTTGGTCGCACCCTGGCTAGTTGTTGGCCGCAGCTTTGGCAGCGCGGGCGGTGATTTCGGTATTCAGACGGGCGATGTCCTTGCGGAGCGCGTTGATCTGGGCGGTGTTCTTCAGCTCGTTGGTCTGGACCTTCAGGCGGAGCTGGAAGATCTGCGCCCGGTTGTCGTGAAGCTGCTTCGCGATCTCCTCGTCAGTTTTCTGTCGGATTTCAGAGGCTTTCATGATCGTTTCCTCGTTGATTAAGGGGATTCCGGCAACTTCCTACTCGCCAGCGTGGCGGGTGAGGAGGCGGCAGCGGATCGGCAGCTTGCTGGCGGCCAGCGCAAGGGCTTCCTTGGCGACATTCTCGGTGCAACCGGCGATCTCGATGATCATGTTGCCCGGACGGATGACTGCAACCCAGAATTCCGGGGCGCCCTTTCCCTTTCCCATACGGGTTTCCAGCGGCTTCTTGGAGACCGGCTTGTCGGGGAAAACGCGAATCCACAGCTGCCCCTTGCGCTCCATGCGACGGGTTGCGGCGACACGCGCCGCCTCGATCTGGGCGCCGGTCAGCCATGCGCGGTCAAGGACCTGCAGACCGTAATCACCGAAATCCAGCTTGTTATTTCGCGTCGCGAGACCCGCGCGAGTTCCGCGCTGAACCTTTCGGTGCTCTGCGCGCTTTGGCATTAGTGGCATTGTTCAATTCCTCCCAGTTTTGGGGTTTGCAAATCCAGACTTTGATTCCGATCAGGCCAGCCAGGGTGTGGGCTTCGGAGAAGCCGTAGTCCACATTGGCGGAAAGGGTGTGCAGCGGCACCTTCCCTTCCTTGTACTGCTCGGTGCGGGCCAATTCGGCGCCATTGAGACGGCCGGCGCAACGGATGCGGATGCCCTCGGCGCCCTTCTCCATTGCAGTTTGCATGGCGCGCTTCATTGCACGGCGGAAGGCCACGCGGCGTTCCAGCTGCTGGGCAATGGAGTCGGCCACCAGCTTGGCGTCCACCTCCGGCGAATGGACCTCCTTTACATCGATAAGGACTTCCTCGTCCTTGGCGATATTCTTCAGGCCGTCCTTGATCTTGTCAAGGCCGGCGCCCTTCTTCTCGGGCTTGGCGGCATCGGCGGCCGGCGCGGCGCCCCTGGCGCCACGGCGATCCTGGCGGTCGTCAAAATGGCCGGTGATGACGATGCCTGGACGGGCGGTGTGGATAGTGATGCGAATGCGGCGACCGAAGCGCTCGATGACGATCTTGCTTACGGATGCATTCTTGAGTTCTTTTTCGAGATGCTCGCGGATTTTGATATCCTCCTGGAGGAGGGTACCAAAGGATTTGCTGGCGCTGTCGGCCTTCTCGGTGCTGCGCGCGAACCAGCGGGACTTCCAGTCCTTGCGGACCGGGAGGCGGAATCCAATCGGATTAACTTTTTGACCCACGGTGATTTCTCCTAATTATGCCTGGTCGGAGACCACGATACGGATATGGCTGGAGCGCTTGCGGATGCGGCCGGCCGAACCGCGCGACTTCGGGAGGAAGCGGCGCATGGTCGGTCCCTCGCCGACAGTTGCTTCCTTGACAATGAGGGAGGTACGGCTCACTGCATCCCGGTCTGCATTTTCCGCGTTGGCGACGGCGGACTTGAGGGTAGCCTCAATCAGCCGTGCGGCCTTGCGGGGAATCAGAGCAACGGTATTCAGAGCCGTGACGGCGTCCTTCCCCTGGATCAGCCGCGTGACTTCACGGCATTTGAAGGGGGAAATCCGCACGTACTTTGAGGTGGCGGTCTTTTCCATTGTTATTCCTTTTCAGGTGTTTTTAGGGCGTAATGAACAAAAAAACAGGACACTCCCCATGCCGGATCATATTGCCGACACCAGGCCGGCAGCATGGGGAGTTTTGCGCATGTCATTGCGCGTCAGGCAGATTGCCGCAAAAACGTGCATTCAGCGATGCATTTGGCGGCGTCATGCCCTGCTCCTTGCTTCCGGGTATGGCAGAATACAACCACGGCGGATGCCGGTTCCAGCCCCTTTGAACGGGGCCGGGATTTGGAGAACCAGGCGGGAAATCAATTTTTTGGAGGCAGCAGCTTCACCCGATGAAGCATTGCACCGGGGACAAGCTGCTCAAAATCACCATCCATGAGGACCGCGACGCATTTGAGCAGACGGCATTCGACCACCGCCACGGTGGCGACGGCCACACCGTCCCTTCTCAATTCAAAACGCATGTCCAGACGGACCCCGTTGAGATAGCCGCAGTCGAGAATCACCGACTGGCTGGGGCGGTCAATCCGCAGGATGGTCGGACTGTCGGCAACCGCGTTCCGAAAGCTGTCGGGATCGGCGATTGACAACGGCTGGAGGCTGTCATTGACGGCCACCTGGAGTGCATCCAGCCGCTTTTCCACCACGTCCCGGGCGGTCTGGCTGGCATCGCATGCCGTCAGCACGCTCTCCACAGCCACTTTGCACTCCGCCAAGCGCTGATTCGCCAGCAGCAACTGGCGACGCACCAGGCTCAAAGCGGAAAGCAACGCCGCGGCGCTGCCATCATCGCCGCCGGAATTCTCCAGCAGCAGGTGTCCGGCAGCCAGCTCCATGGCGGCGGCCTCATTGATGGCGCGGTCACTGGCCAGCAGCAACCGGGCATGGCGGGAACGCAGCTCCAAGAGTTCCTCCTGACGCCGCCTATCCTGCTCCCGCAACAGCCGCAATTCCTCACGCAACACGGCGTTGGCCTCCATCAGCTCCGCCTGCTCGGCTGGAATCGCCTCGTCAGCCACCGCCAATTCAACGGTAAAGCTCCCTAATATACTCCACCAGGAAATAATTGCCAGCAAACGACAGCATTTTTGGCATAATACGCGCCACCGCGGCATGTCAATGCGCCCGGCATGGCTCCGAAGATGCGCCGACTGCGGCCTCATTGGGGCGCACCCTCCCCAGCTCCCATCGCCGGCGACGGAGTCAACGACGGATCCGCAATGTGTTTTTCCAGCTCCTCAAGCACTCGCGGCAATAGCTCGGACTCGGGAAACGTCCGGATGACCCGGCCATGGCTGAAAAACATCCCCCGGCCATTGCCGCCAGCAATCCCCAAATCGGCGTCGGCCGCCTCGCCAGGCCCATTCACTTCGCATCCCATCACCGCAATCTTCTTCAGATTCAGCCGCCGCCCCGATGCCAGGATCCGATTGACGGCGTTCTCCACCTCGCCCGCCAGACGGATCAAGTCAATGCGGGTTCGACCGCAGGTCGGACATGACACCAGCTGCGGACGGCCGGGCCGCAACCCCAGCGCGTCCAGAATGCGGTAGGCGGCGGGAATCTCCGCCTCCGGCGGCGCGGTGAGCGAAACCCGGATGGTGTCGCCAATACCATCCATCAGCAACGACCCGATGGCAATGGCGGATTTGATCACACCTGTCTCCGGAGTGCCAGACTCGGTCAGGCCGATATGCTGCGGCCACTGCGAAAGCTCGTGGAAACGACGGCATGCCGCGACAGTCTCGCTGATGCTGGACGACTTCAGGCTTACCTTGAGATTGCGGCAGCCGGCATCCTCGAAAAATGCAAGATACTCCAAGGCGCTGGCCACCATCGCCTCGGCAGTGCGGCCATGGCGTGACTGCGACTGCGGCGAGAGCGACCCCATATTTACGCCAATGCGCACCGCGGCATCACGCTGCGCGGCACATTCGGCCACCTGGCGGATGCCATCGGCGGAACGGATGTTGCCGGGGTTGATCCGTACTCCGGCGGCCCCTGCCGACAACGCCGACAACGCCAGGCGGTAGTCAAAATGGATGTCGGCAATCACCGGCAGCGGCGATCCCGCGCAAATCTCCCGGAAAGGCGCCACTGCACTTTCGCGGGGCAATGCGCAGCGGATGATCCGGCAGCCAAGCGCGGCCAGACGGCCAATCTGGGCCAGAGTGCCTGCGACATCCTCCGGCGGCGTATTGCACATCGACTGCACCACCACTGGGGCGCCGCCGCCAACCGCCACATCGCCAACATGGATTCGCCTGGTCATATGCTCCCTCAATTGCTGCGCAGCAACGCGGTGAAGGCGACGTTGCTGACATGGGCGCCACAACACTCGTTCTCCTCCAGGCGCACAAGGAGGGCGTAATCCTCCGTTACTACCCACCGCCTGCGATAGTCGTCGTCGTATTCGTCATCGTCCGCCAGACGGGAAAGCCTGTCGACAATGTAGTTGTCGGCATTCTGCCCGTCAGTGCGCTTGCCAGCCCAGACCACGGTCACAAATTTGTTCGGGTGGTCGATGTTGTCGGTGATCAGATCGGAGTCATAGACGATGGTGACATGCTTGAAATGATGCGCAATCGCCTTCACCTTGCTGAAAAAGTCCTCGCGGGCCTCCTGGAAGCCATTGACCCCCTTTTCCATCAGACTCCACGCCGGATCCCGTTTCACCACGTTATAGGCGTCAATGAACAGCTCGACCTCCTTGAGCTGGTTCGCATACGGCTTGAACTCGCACACCGTACGCATTTCAAACAGGCCGCTTCCCGGATTCCCGGACGCGGCCCGCCCTTCTTCGCCGCTGTTTCCGTTGTCTCCGGCTGGCGCTCCGATGGGCAGCGACGCCAGGCGCTCACGGCGATGGCGCTCCAGCGCCTTGCGGCGCGAAAAGACCAGGGTGCGGACCTCCTTGGCTTCATCAGCGCTGAGCACCTCTGCGGCCATCGGCCCATCCACCCATGACTGCACCTGCTCCAATGCCGACTTCGCCTGGTCGCCATCCTCCAAACGAATGCCCTTGACGTATGCCAAAAGCCGACGCGGAAAGACCTCGTACTCGCCCTTTTCACAAACCACATCCTCGCGCAACTTCTCGCAGACGCACTGCAACTGCGAATCGACCTCCTTCTGAAGAGCCAGCAATTCGGGATCCACCCGCACCGCATCCTCTATCGCCTCGCCAATCTGTGACAGATATTTCGTCAGCCGCCTGCGCTCCTCCCGCAGCTGCCGACAGCTGCCGTGGCGTTGATTGAGCTCGTTCTGACGCCCCAGCGCATTCCTGATCCGCGCATCGAGGCTGCCGTCCTTCTCCATCGCCTGCCTGGCAAACAGCTGAAGATCAGGATTGATCCCCAGAACGGTGCGCTCGAAGGCGTTCACTGCCGCATCAACCTGGCGGTCCTTTTCCTCTGCAAGCTCCCTCAACGCGCCATCGAAAGTGCCCTGGACCTCGGCAAGTCGTCGTTCCAAAGACGAAATCGTGCGCTTCTTCTCCTTGAGTTCGGCATTTAATTTGTCAGACTCCTCACGCCGCTCCCGTCGCATCTGCGCGATCTCACGCCTGAGCTCGGCAATGCGGGCACTCTCTCCCGGGCGGACAGCCGGAGGCGCACTCACGGCTTCCGACGACACCGACGACGCCACGGGCACCGCCGACGGTGGCGTAAGCGGCAGGATGCCCATCCCGGAAGACGCCAACGGCGCAATCAATCCGCCGGATGTCGCCGCCTCCGGGATGGCTGTACCGCCGTCTGCCGGAGAGGCGCCGCCGGCATTGGCGTCCGCCGCCGCCGAACGAATCAGCGTCATGACATCGTGGATCAATGGCATGCGGGCAAAAATCTCCCCAGTCTCAAATGCGGACTTTCCCACCACACCCTGCGCGACATTGGCCACGCCACCGCCCTGTCCGCCGGCAAGCAACGATTCAATCTGGTCCAGGCCGGGAATCGGCTTGCCATGCAGAAAAGACATCATCTGCAGAAAAATCCGGTTGTCCGCCCGGCTGTTGATCACCGCATAATTGTGCGCCTCCGGTCGATCCAGCCAAAAGTTGTTGATATTGAGCAGCAATTCGCCGATGCGGCGCAATTCCTTGTTGCCGGCGTCGGCAATGAAACCCAAAACCAGCGGCCGCGGGTCGCGCAAAAAACGCATCACGCCACGCCAATGGGCGCGAAGCCACTTGGGATCAAAGACGCCATACGCATCCGACACCGCCGTGAACTTGCCGTCGTCGCGATAGTTGTAAAGCATTATCATTCGCGCAAAATCTGGATCGCTGGCGATCTTCGACGCCAGCCGCTGGACGGTGCTGGCTTCACGGAAGCTTCCGCCGTTGAGCTTGAATCCGCCACGGTTGATGATGTTGCGAAAATGCTGACATTCACGCAGCATGACCGTAAAATCACGATAGGAAATATTCCGCAGGGCCCATTTGATTGCCTCATTGCAGATCTTGGTAATCGCCATGTTGTTGATCGAACTCCCAGAGAAAAAGGCACGACGGATTCCCACCAAAGGCGGGAGTCATCCGCTTGCCGCTATTAGCCGAAGTGAACAGGCAACGCCCCAAAAGGCGCATCCCGCACAAATACACATGCACATGCAACAGCCATAGAAAAGCCGTAGAAGCCCAATGATGCCAATATGCGTCATCCCCCCCGGAAATGGCGTGGACATGCAACATCGCGCAATATAAACGCCAATTGCGATACTGTTAGCAGTGGAACGGAAGGTAACAGATGCGCACATATAATAGCCGCGCTACAACCGCACTCCAGCCTCGCGATAAATAAAGCCTCCCCTGCAAGGGGAGGTGGCGCGACAGCGCCGGAGGGGTTGGCGCCGGGCATGACGTACCCGTCGTGCGTAGTTTGGAGAACGCGCTTTGTTGTAAACAGACTTTGTTATTGACAACACATGCACCGGCCAAGTTCACTCACGCGGTTAACCCCTCCGCCGCCTGTCGGCGGCACCTCCCCTTGCAGGGGAGGCTGAGGAGCCTAGGGGTTGGCGTTGGGCTTGACGTGCCGTCGTGCGTAGTTTGAAGAACGCGCTTTGTTGCAAACAGACTTTGTTATTGACAACACATGCACCGGCCAAGTTCACTCACGCGGTTAACCCCTCCGCCGCCTGTCGGCGGCACCTCCCCTTGCAGGGGAGGCTGAGGAGCCTAGGGGTTGGCGTTGGGCTTGACGTGCCGTCGTGCGTAGTTTGAAGAACGCGCTTTGTTGCAAACAGACTTTGTTATTGACAACACATGCACCGGCCAAGTTCACTC
>CAKUJM010000005.1 GCA_934661755.1 uncultured Lentisphaeria bacterium
AGTCGTCGAAGGCAAGCTGGTGGTTGACGGCGGGCTTGTACATTGTCTCTAAAAGAGGGGAGGTGCAGGGAAAACAGATCGGGAATTGGGTGTGTCCTGCATATAATATGGCATATTCTATATATTATTCAACTATGACAAAACATGTTATGATTTAATCAGCAGACACTATTTATCCTCAATTAGTAATGACTTATTTTTTATCTCTGTTTGGAAAGGACTTTTGGTCTAAAAAGTTAAGGTCGGTTTTTAGAGAATGGGGAAAAATATAGAATTCTCTGTTATTTCGCCGTGTACTTCTGTAAAGTCTTTATCTCTGACGCTTAACAAATAATTCTTTCATAAACGACCGCCGACCTTACCAAACAGAGAATTTGCCGCAACTTTATTCAAAATACAAGCTTTTTCAGAGAATTTGGCGTTCTCTATTTGTTCTCTGTTCCGGGGGAATTGTGCTGTAAATGCCTGTGGTTCTTTGGGTAAAATCAAGGCAAAAAAAATCCAGCCATAAATGACTGGACGGGAGAGAACAAAAAAAATGGTCGGGGTGAGAGGATTCGAACCTCCGACTTTCACGTCCCGAACGTGACGCTCTAAACCAGGCTGAGCCACACCCCGACAAAAATCACATATTTTTGGAAAGCGTGCATACTATAAACGGGATGCACCGCATTGCAAATCGGCACTTGCAGAAAATGCGTTTTTTTTTTGCCGCGGGGCATTTACGCCCGCCTTCCCGCCTTCCCGCATTTTCCATCACCAGCATCCCGCCACCGCCGGCGGCATCATCCGCGGAACACCGCGCCCAGTTTCTTGCCGAGGATGAGCGCGGCAGTCAGGAACGATATTCCCAGGAACACCATGGTCCACAGCCCCAGTGCGGCGGCGATGGCGGGTCCGGCGCCCAGCAGCATCGACAATTCGTAGATGGCTTTGGTGATGGGGAAATACGCCGCCTTCTGCGCCAGGATCAGCGAGTCGGAGACCTCGAGCATTGAGAAGCTGAAGGTGAGGATGGCCCCCGCCAGCAGATTGGCGGCGATCAGCGGCATGGTGATGCGCCTGAAGATCGTGGCTGGGCGGGCGCCGAGGCTGGCGGCGGCCTCCTCGAAGGACACCGAGGTCTGCTCCAGCCCCGCCACCGCCGACCTCACCACATACGGCAGCCTCCGGATGGCATAGGAGATCACCAGCAGCACGGTGGGATTCTCGATGGGGTTCAGGAAGGCGAAGAAGCTGCCCTTGCGGGTCATTGCCAGATAGCCGAAGGCCATCACCAGTCCGGGAACCGCCAACGGCAGCATCGCGGCGCCGTCCAGCAGCCAGCGTCCGGGGCCGCGGCCGCGCACGATCACCCAGGCGATGAACACCCCGAGCGCCATTGCGACCAGCAGCGCCAGGCTGGAGTAGCGCAGGCTGTTGATGATGCTGGGGACTGTCAGGTTATGACCCAGGGCCGCCTCGACATGCGATATGGTCAGCCGGTTGGGGAAGACACCCCGATACCAGCTTTGGCCGGCAGCCAGCCCCAGCACCCCCAGATGCGGCAGCACGCCGGCGAAGCCCACCGCCAGGAATGGCAATGCGGCGGCGCATCCCCGCCAGCCATGAAGCCGGATTGCACCGGCGGCACGACCGGCCTTGGCACTCATGGCGTAGGCGGAGCGTCCCAGCCAGGCCTTGGCCGCCAGGTAGCTGCCGCCGGCGAACAGCATCATCACCGCCACCAGCGCATACGGCATTGGATTTACACCCATTTCGTTCATGCCTAGATAGATCTGCACCGCAGTCACACGTTCGAAATTGAACATCAGCGGCGTCCCCAGCTCGGTGAATGACCAGATGAACACCAGCGTCCCGCCGGCAAAAATCCCCGGCATGATCAGCGGCAGCGTGATCCTGCGGAAGCGCCGGAAACCGACGCAGCCGCAATCAGCCGCCGCCTCCAGCAACGCGGGGTCGACATTGGCAAATGCCGCCACCAGGTTAAGATACAATATCGGGAAAAGATGCAGCGCCTCAAGCATGACCACCGCAGCCACGCCGCCGGAGAACCAGTCCGGCTCCTGACCAGGTGAGATCAGGCCGCACTTCATCAGCAGCGCATTCAGGGCGCCGTAGCGTCCGAAGATGCATTGCATCCCCAGCGCGCCGACAAACGGCGCCAGGATCATCGGCATCAGCAGCAGCCCGGCAAGCGCGCCTTTTCCGGGAAAGTCAAAACGGTCGGCCAGCCACGCCAACGGCATGGCGAGCAGCAGCGACAGCAGGGTCGTCGCCCCCGCGATTCCGAAGGAGTTGACCAGTCCGGCCCGGTAGAGCGGATTGCGGAAGACCTCCGCCAGATAGAACCCGGTCAGGCCTCCACCGCTGTCCAGCACCGCGCCACGCAGAATCTGCCATACCGGGAAGATGAAGAAGGCGGCGAAGAAGAGCAGCGCCGTAGCCAGGAGGGAATAATAAAGGCAGCGTCGGAACATGGAATCAACGAAAGTGGATGAGCAGCAGGCGTGGCGCGCGGATGGGATGTCTTTCGTTTCCGCCATTGCGCGATGGCTCCGATTGCACGGATTGGCGGCTACTATAATGCAATCCGCATTCACCGTAATACATTACCGCCATGCCAATCAAGATCATCCTCATCATCGGGCTGGCGCTGCTGGCAGTGCTTTGCGTGCTGATCATCCGCAACCGTCTGGCGACGCGGCTGTTCTTCATGGGACAGCTGGTGGTCGGCGCGGTACTGGTGCTGTTCCCCGAGCTGGCCAACCGTGCCGCCGCCCTGGTCGGAGTCGGGCGCGGCGCGGATCTCCTGCTGTATCTGCTGGTGCTGGCCGCCTACGCCGGCGGGCTGTTGACGCTGGCCAAATTCCGCCGTCTGGAGCGGCAATTGACCATCCTGACCCGTCAGCTGGCCATCCGTGACGCAGAGGCCTCAAATGCGCCAGACATCCAGAATGCCGCAGACGCACCAAATGCCCCAGACATCCCGAATGCCCCAGACGCACTAGGGGAAGCCGAGGCAAAGGAGCCGCACAGACGATGAGCGCCACGGGCAAATTATCCTTCACCCTGATCACGGTCTGCTGGAATGCCGCCGAGACCATCGGGCGCACCATCCAGTCGGTGGCGTCCCAGCCGATCCTGCCCGCGGAATACATTTTTGTCGATGGCGGCTCGTCAGACTGCACCACCGGCATCATTTCGGCCAGCACGCCGTGGCTTGAGAGCTCAGGCGTGCGGGTCCGGCTCCGGCAGCAGCAGCGCCTGCCCGGCCAGGCCGGCATCACCTCGGCCTGGAACCAGGCCCTGCGCGAGGCCACCGGCGACATTATCGCCATCCTCAATGCCGACGACTGCTATCTTCCGGATGCGTTGCAGCGGGTGCACGACGCCTTCGCCGACGACGACGGCGTGGACGCGGTGGCCGGGGCGATTTCCTGGCATGACGAACACGGCCGCGACCTCGGGTGCTTCCGTCCACGGCCGCTGCGGTTGCTGCCCTATTTGATGCCCGTGCCACATCCGGCATGCTTCTTCCGCCGGCGGCTCTACCAGTCCATTGGAGAATATGACGCAAGCTACCGGCTCTCCGCCGACTATGACTTCGTATGGCGGGCAGTCCGCAGCCATTGCAAGTGGCGTTTCCTCGACGACACCCTGGTCGCCATGCAGGCCGGCGGCGCCGCCAATGCCAATCGCGGCCGTGCCCGGCGCGAAACCTACCGCATCGCCAGAAGACATCTGCCGTGGTATGACCCGCGCCCGCTGCTGGCGCTGGTTGCCAGGATCATCACCCGTCGATAGCGCCGGCGCAGCCGTGAGGGATGGCGCTGGCGGCCGGCAACGGGGGAACGGCACGTCCCCAACCAATTATATTAGCGCCATTTCCGCTCTCGGCAGACCTGTCGGTAGACGAAATCAAATGCGGATTGCCGGCATGGTGCCGGCTCCGAATTAAGACCGCTTCCCTGCCGCAATTGCGGGAGACAACCACCCAAAAGGAAACAAAGACAAATGCAGGTTTACAACTTCAATGCCGGTCCGGCGGCGCTGCCAAAGCCGGTGATGCTCCAGGCACAGGCGGAATTTGCGGATTACCACGGTTGCGGATATGGCATCATCGAGGAGTCCCACCGCGCCAAGCCCTTCGACGAAATCATCCAGGCCGCGGAGGCCAACATCCGCAAGCTGATGGGCATCAGCGACGACTATGCGGTGCTTTTCCTCCAGGGTGGCGCATCGCTGCAGTTCGCGATGGTGCCGATGAACCTGATGATCCCCGGCAAGAAGGTCGGCTTCGCCGATACCGGCGTCTGGGCGCACAAGGCATTGAAGGAAGTCCAGATCCAGGGCGGCCAGATCGACAAGGTCTATGATGGCGCCGGGAACAACTACACCAGGATCGAAGGCGTCAGCGACTGGAAGATCGATCAGGACCTGGCCTATTTCCACATTTGCTCCAACAACACCATCTACGGCACCGAGTATTTTGAATTTCCGGAGACCGGCGCGGTCCCGATGGTGGCCGACATGTCCTCGGACATCATGAGCCGCAAGATCGACGTCAGCAAATTCGGCTTGATCTTCGCCGGCGCCCAGAAGAACATCGGCCCCGCCGGCCTGACCCTGGTGATCATCCGCAAGGACCTGGCGGCGCGGGCCTCCGAGCATGTCCCGACCATGCTGCGCTACACCACCCACATTGACAACGCCAGCCTCTTCAACACCCCGCCGACCTTCGGCATCTACATGCTCCGGCTGGTGACCGACTGGATGCTGGCCAATGGCGGCGTCGACGCAATGGAGGAAGTCAATATCCGAAAGGCCAAGAGCCTGTACGACTACATCGACAACTCCGGATTCTACCGCGGCACCGCCGATGCCGCATCACGTTCGCGGATGAATGTCTGCTTCCGGCTGCCGACCGAGGATCAGGAAAAGGCCTTCATCGCCTTTGCCAAGGAGAATGGCCTGGTCGGACTCAAGGGCCACCGCAAGGTCGGCGGCTGCCGCGCATCGATCTACAATGCCGTGCCCTACGAGGGCGTGGCACGGCTGATCGAGGTGATGGAGCTCTTCAAGAAGCAGAACTGACCCCGGCCGGGGGACGGGACGCCCCGCAAGACCGGCGGGGGCGACGCCCCCGCCGCACACTGTCCGGTGGCCGTGAAGACCGGTTCTCTTGCGTCACATGATGCGCAAGGGGATCGGCTTCACGCTTTCCTGGAGAAAAAAACACCAACGTCAATATCATAAATGCCATGAGCAAGATGAAAGTCGCATGCTGCTGGGATGACGGCGTAATCAATGACTTGCGCCTGACGGAACTGCTGCGCAAATACCACGCCAAGGCCACCTTCAACCTGAACCCGGGCCTCATGAAGGAAGACGAGCGCATCGATTGCAGCTGGGTGCCAAAAGGATACACGGGCTGGAGCCATAACGGCTTCCTGTCCGGAAAACTCTCGCTCAAGGACATCACGGAGGTCTACGATGGCTTCCAGCTGGCTTCGCATTGCTGGTGCCATGAAAACGCCGACACCCTGGCGCCGCAGGAATGGATCAAGTGCGCGGTCGATGCCCGGAAATACCTGGAGGACCTCGTCCAGCGCCCCTGCCGGGGATTCGCCTGGCCATGCGGCGTCACCACCCCGGAAGCCGCGGTGGAGCTGCGCAAGGCCGGATTCGCCTATGGCCGGACCACCAGGAACGCCGACGACATCACCAAATGCAGCGACGTCATGTGCCTGCCATCAAACTGCCACTACATGAACCCCAATTTCTATCGCATCTACGAGGCCGCCCGCAAGACCGGCGTCTTCTACTTCTGGGGGCATAGCTACGAGATGTACGAATACGATGCGCTCTGGCAGCAGCTGGAAAACCGGCTGCAGTACATCGCCGAGGATCCGGAGGCCGAATGGGTGGATGTGGTGGATGTCGCCGCACTCTGCGACGGCAAATAGCCGCCATCGACACCTGACTCAAAACGACAGCTGACGCCGAAATGGCGTGAAGCAGTCCAGACAACACGCAGGCCACGCACCCCTTTGTCGGGATGCGTGGCCTGAATGCTTTTTTCTCCCCAGAAAAAAATCTCAAGGCATGTCTGCACCTTGTTAGCCTAAACAAACAAGATACATCTCCTAAGCTTTAAGAGACTGCGCTTAATATAAGGTTATAATCAGATTTTACAAGTTAGCAATCGCTAATTTTTTTTAAATAGCCGAGGATGACGGAGGATGACGGAGGATAAAACCACCATTTTCCGACGTCATCCAAATAGCGGGGCAAAATCAAGACTTTTTGCGCCAAAAAACGACAACATCCGGTTTTTGCCTTATATTAAGCTGGCAATAGATGGTGGTGATTTCAGCAGCCGCCGCAGGTTCATCGTCCATTTCCTTGTAGCCTTGCAGCAAAGGGTCATCTTTATATGGTCAACCAGTACATTGCCGAGTTTATGAACTCCTTCAAATATGAAGGATTGACATTCAACGATGTCACTTTGGAGACGCGATATGCGGACTTCCTGCCGGCCGAGGCCTCCACGGCCACGCGTTTTTCGCGCAACATTGCGATGAACGCGCCCTTCATCAGCGCGGCCATGGACACGGTGACCGAGAGCCAGATGGCGATTGCGATGGCCAAGCTGGGCGGCATCGGGGTGATCCACAAGAACCTGACTCCGGAGAACCAGGCGCAGCATGTCGCCCGGGTGAAGCACTTCCTCAACGGGATGATCGAGAAGCCGGTGACATTCCGCAAGAACATGAAGGTCTATGAGATCATCACCGAGCGCGAGAACTGCAATTACAAGTTCAGCGGTTTTCCGATAGTGGATGACGACGGCAAGCTGGTCGGGCTGTTCACCAACCGCGACCTGAAGTTCATGACCTCGTACGACGTCCCGGTGGAGCAGGTGATGACCCGCAAGCTGATCACGGCTCCGATCGGCACCGACATGGAGACGGCGATGAAACTGATGCTGGAGCACAAGGTCGGCAAGCTTCCGCTGGTGGATGCGGACGGGCGCCTGAGCGGCCTCTACAGCCTGCAGGATGTCCGGACCCTGGTCGACAAGATGGAACCCAACTACAACCGCGACCAGCTGCATCGGCTGCGGGTGGCGGCGGCGGTCGGCCCGCACGACTTTGTCCGCATCGAGGCGCTGGTCAATGCCGGGGTCGATGCGTTGATTGTCGACTCCGCCCACGGGCATTCCAAGAATGTCATGGAGACGGTGCGGGAGATCAAGCGTCAATATCCGCAGGTGGATGTCGTGGCCGGCAATGTCTGCACCGAAGACGGCGCCAGGGCGCTGCTGGAGTGCGGCGCGGACGCCATCAAGGTCGGGATTGGCCCGGGGTCGATCTGCACCACCCGGGTGGTGGCGGGGGTCGGCATCCCGCAGCTGACCGCCATCTTCAATGCCTGGAAGGGCGTCGGCGACGCCATTCCGATCATTGCGGACGGCGGCATCGCGCATTCCGGGGATGTCACCAAGGCGTTGGCGGTCGGAGCCTCCACGGTGATGATGGGGTCGGCGCTGGCGGGGACCGACGAGTGTCCGGGCGAGCGCATCCTGCATCAGGGGCGCACCTATGTCATCTACCGCGGCATGGGGTCGCTGGACGCCATGCGCCACGGCAAAGGCAGCCGCGAGCGCTACGGGGTCTCCAATGAATTGGCGGAGGACAAGCTGGTTCCGCAGGGCATCGAGGGGATGATCCCCTTCCGTGGTTCGGTGGCGGATGTCCTCAACCAGTATATTGGCGGAGTGCGCTTCTCACTGGGCTATGTCGGTGCGCGCACCATCACCCAGTTGCAGGAGAATGCGCGTTTCTGGCGGGTGAGCGCCGCCGGATTGCACGAGGCGCATCCACACAACGTGATCATGCAGAAGGACGCCCCGAATTATAGCCAGGGCTGACGCAAACTCCCGTTCTCCGTCTCCCTCCGTCTCCCTCCGTCTCCCTCCGTCTCCCTCCGTCTCCCTCCGTCTCATGCCCATTCATGCGGTCAACACCATAGTCGACTATTTTGGCAATTCCGAGTTATGCCTGGGGATCGTCACCAAGTTGCAGAACGAGCGGATGCAGGTGCGCGGGGCGACGAACCAGGTGACGCATGTCGCTTCGAAGCAGGTATTGTGCGACTACGGCGTTTGCCATGACAACAACCCGCTGCCGGCGATGGTGAAGATCCAGAATGAGATCTCGGCCATCCTGGAGTCCATCGACACGCAGTTCCTGTGGAGCGACCTGCTGGAGAACCCGCAGATTGACACGCTTGAGGGAATTGTCGTCGAATACTTTGGCAGCGCCCCGACCGCTCCCCAGCGCAGCGCGATGGCACGGGCATTGGTGGCGGACTCGTTGCGTTTCCAGCGCACCGGCAACAACTTCCTGCCGCGCACTGCGGAGGAAGTCGAGGAATTGTCGCGGCTGCGCCGGCAGCGTGCCGAGCGTGCCGCGCTCAGGGAGCGCATCCGTCTTTGGCTGATCAAGGCCATTGCCGCCCCGGCGGAGGCCTGCGTCTCCAATCCGATCGAGGTCCCGGAGGAGATGACCCCCTTCATCCACCAGGTCAGCGAGTACCTGCTCAACGGCTTCAATTGCGATGCGGTCAATATCCTGGCGACGGCGCCCTCGAAGCTTAGCCCGCGCGAACTGGGGGTGTCGATTCTCAAGAAGGCCGCGCGGCTGCCGGAGGGCGCGGACGAATACCTGCTGGCCAACGGCATCCACGCCGGCTTTGCGCCGGATGTGCTGGAGGCCGCCGCCGGGATCGCGCCGTATGCCGCGGGGGGGCGTGAGGACCTCACTGACCTGGAGTGCTTTTCCATCGACGACGAGTGGACTCGTGAGATCGACGACGCGCTGTCTTGCGAAGTGCACGACGACGGCACCTGCACCGTCGGCATCCATCTGGCCACGCTGGTGCCGTTTGTCAGGAAGGGCGATTTGCTTGACAGCATTGCCGCCGAACGGCCGCTTTCGCTTTATCTGCCCACCACGACGGTGATGATGTTCCCGGAGGCGCTGGGGTGCGGCGTGGCCTCGCTCAACGCGGGGCAGATCCGTCCGGCAATGAGCTGCATGGTTGACTTCGACGCCGAGGGCGATGTCTCCGACTGGCGGATTGCGCTTTCGCAGATCCGGGTTGTCCATCGCCTGACCTATATTGGCGCGGACGGGATTCTGGCGCAGGGCGAGGACAGCCCGCTCAAGCGCGCCCTGATGGCATTGGACCGCCTGGCGAAATTACGCCTGGCCAGCCGCGAGGATGCGGGTGCGGTTTCGCTCAATCATCCGGAGATCAAGATCCGGGTCACCGGCAACGGTGGTGGCATTTCCATCAGCCACGAGGACCAGAACACCCCCAGCCACCGACTGGTGCAGGAGTTCATGATCCTGGCCAACCACCTGGCGGCCAAATTTGCATTGCGCAATGACGTGCCGATCATCTACCGCTGCCAGGAAATGCCGTCGGATGACGTCCATTCAGTGATCAACTACGATCCGATCGACTTCGACCTCCAGGTGCGCAAGATGAAGCGCACCCGCCTTTCCACCTATCCCGATCCGCATTTTGGACTGGGGCTGGATCTGTATACGCAGATCAGCTCGCCGTTGCGGCGCTATGCCGACATGGTGATCCAGCGGCAGCTTGCCGCCACCATCTCGGGCGACGAACCGCCCTATTCCCAGCAGGAGCTCTTCGGCGTGCTTGACAACGTCGAGCGGGTCGCATCCAGAAACCGCGCCCTCGAACGCGACTCCCATAGGCGCTGGATGCTGGAGTACCTCAAGCGCAATTGCCTGGGGAAAAACCTGGGCGCGACGGTGGTGCGGCTGGAAGGCAGCCAGGCATTGGCCGAACTCGATGACTACTATGAGCGCGGCATCGTCATGACCCGCGACCGGCCGTATGTCGGGGATGAACTGCAAGTGCGCATCATCGAGATCCGCCCGGAATTGGGGCGCCTGGTGATGGAGCCAGTGTAGACCGCCATCTTGAACAACCCGCCATTGCCAGATCGCCCATGAAGTGGAAAATCCTCTTGCTAGTGGTAATATGCTGCGGCTGGTTCCATTCCATCGGCAGCTGGAACCAGCTGTCACGATATGACGCCATCCGGGCGCTGGCCGAAAGCGGCACGGTCTGCATTGACGACTATCTGACCAATCCGCTGCTCAATGACAACACCGGCGACTGGTCGCGGCATGACGGGCATTACTACTCCAACAAGGCGCCGCTGCCGATCCTGCTGGGTGCCGCCGTCTATGCGCCATTTTTCCATCTGGAGCGCGCCGCCGGCCTCGATTACGCCGGCGGATGCTGGCAGAAATTCAATTTCTGGTGGATAAACTTCTGGTGTTCGGTCCTGCCGACGGCGCTGGCCGCGCTGTTTTTGTTCAAGCTGCTGCGGGAGATGGCATTTGGCCGCAACCGCGCGCTTTTCTGGAGTCTGGCGCTGGCACTGGCGTCGCCGCTATGGCCATACGCCACCCAGATGTGGGGGCACAACCTGGCGGCATTCTGCCTGGCCGCCGCCTTCTACCACGCGCTGCGCCCCGGCGGGATGGCGCGGGACGCCGTCCTGGCGGGGCTTTATGGCGGCGCCGCCGTCCTGGCCGACTATCTGGCGGTGACGGCGCTGCCCTTCCTGGCGGCGTATCTGTATTTCGCCGCACCGCGACGCGACGCCTGGTGGCGCTTCATCCTCGGGGGGATGCCGATGCTGGCAATCCACGGCATCTACCATTACGCGTGCTTTGGCAACCCCGTCCTCCCGGCGACCTTCTACAACAACCCGGTCTTCATCAACCCGGAGCTTGCCGGCGGCATATTCTCGTCAATGAAGCCGGTACATGCGCTGGAGCTGCTCGTCGGCATCCGCCGCGGACTGCTGTGGTGCGCGCCGCTGGCCTTTCTGGCCTTCCCGGCAGCCTGGCGGCTATGGCGTCAAGGCGGCGTCCGGCGTCATCTGGCCTTCGCCACCCTCGGCGGATTCCTGGCGGCGCTGGCGGTGAATTCATCCTTCAACGGCTGGCATGGCGGAGCGTGCATCGGCCCGCGGTATCTGCTGGTCGCCCTGCCCACGCTCTTCATCCTCGCCGCGCATTGCCGGATCGAGACGCCGATGCAGAAGTGGCTGGCAGGCGGCCTGGGATGCCTGAGCGCAATGGCCATGATGATTTGCGCCGCAGCCACGCCATTGGCCGGAGAGGAGCTCTTCAACCCGCTTTTCACCTACATCCCCCGGCAGATCTTCAATCCCTTCCGGCAGGCGCTGACGATCAGCCCCGGTGCGCTGGCCGGATGGCGGCCCTGGAGCGACCTGGCAATGCTGGCGGCAGCCGGCGCCGTCATCCTGCGCTGGATGCGCTGGCCAATCCTGCCGCCCAAACCTGTGATTGCGTGGAATGGCCTGGCGCGGCATTGGCGGCAGTTGCTGCCGATCGCCCCCGCGGCAATCCTGCTTGTCGCCTTTCCATCGCTGACCCAATTCATCTTCGATGAGCCAATGCTGATCGATGCCGCCCTGCGCTGCAACACCGACGGCGTGTTTGCCACCAGCGGCCTGCAGGGGACCGTCGGCCAGAACTACGGCAGCCTCCCCATCAACTGCTACCAGCTGATGCTGCTGTTCACCCGATCGCCGATCATACTGGTCAGCCTCAAGGCGATCCTCTTCGCCGTCACGGTGCTGTGGGGCGCACGGCGGATCACCCGGCTCGGCGGCGCGCCAATGCGCTTCCTGGCGCCCGTCATCCTCTATTCGCCATGCTTCTGGCTGTGGAGCCGCACCCTGTGGGACAACGTCTTCCAAATCCCGCTGTCCATATTGTCGATCGCCTGCTATCTGGAGTTCATCCAGCAGGCGGGGATGCCGTCATCACGGCCATACGACCGGATCCGGCCGCTGGGCCTAGCGCTGCTCTTCGCCATTGGCGCGGTGTGGGTGCATACCATGAGCATCGCCTTCCTGCTGGCCATGCCACTGCATTTGGCGATCTGCCGGCGCGACCTGCTTCGCGGCAACTGGCGCCTGATGGCGGCCACCGCGCTGCCGGCGGCAATCCTGCTGGGGAGCTTCATGTACCCGCGGGCATGCGCCACCGTCGAATTGCGCCGCGCGAAGCCGTCGCAGCTTCAGCTGGCCAGGGAGACCGTACCGGGAATGCTGAGGCAGGCAGCCGCCATCCCACGGCTGCTTTCCAACCTTGACATCTACAACCGGCAGTCCGACACCGCCGGAAACCACGTCGGAGCGTATATGGACGAGACCGCAATCATCCCGCCGGCGGCACGCACCGCATGGCGGGCGCTGATCTGGCTGACCTTCGCCGCCGGCGCACTCCTGACGCTTTCCGGACTCGCCGCCGCCGTCATGCGCTGGAGGCGAAAGCCGCATTCGCCGTCATCACAGCCGGGAATGCTGGCGATCATCATCATCGCGGCCCATGTGCTCTTCCTGTGCGCGCTGCGGCCGCAGTTCTTCCCCCACTACCTCCAACCGGCCTTCGCCGCCGTCGCCATCCTGGCGGCGATGGGCGCCGATGCCTTCCGTCTGAACCGCTGCACCCTGGCGGCATGGTGCGCCGGCGCCGCCTGCGCCACGGCGTTGCTGATGTCACAGCTGTGGCGCACCGACGGGCAATTCCTCCCGCCGGTCGGCATGACATTGCGCACCCAATGGCGCGCGGCGCGCACCGTGGCACATATCGCCCGGCAAAGCGAGCAGTTCGCCCTGGTCAATATGACCTGGCAGTATTCCAATGACAAATATGCCCTGGCAGTCCTGCTGGAGATGGCACGGCAGACGGCCATCCCGGCCGCCGGCGCCACGCCATTGCCGCCGTGCCGGCTCTTCCTGGTGAATCCCGCCATGCCGGCGGGAACCCTGCGGGTGATCCGCGAAAGCGCCCTCGCCGAACCACCCGCCGCGACGCCTACCGCAGATTCCCCATGATGAAGCGCGTCAGCTCCAGGATGACGCTGCTGCCGGTTTCGTGCTGCATGCGCTCATGCAGCTCATAGCGCTTCCGCGGGGTCGCCAGGCGATTATATGCCGCCGCGACGCCGTCCGCCTTGCAGACTTCATCGACAAGCCCGACGGAGAACATCACCGGGATGTCCTTGATCCGGGTTGCAAAGCTTCCGCCATCGTAATATGGGAAAGTCCGCCGTAGCCCCTCCGGTCGTTCGCCGCCGATCAGATGCGCAAACGGCCAACCGCCGCCGTAGATGTCGCATCCGGCGGGGATCCAAAGCGCGGCGCCGCTCACCTTCGGCATCAGCGCCGCCCCGGCAAGCCCCTGCCACGCCGCCTGGCTGCCGCCGAAGACCCACAGATTCCGCCCGTCCCACTCCGGCATGTCGGCCAGGCACTCCAGCGCACGGACGGCGCGCAGGAGCACATTCCGCATGTACGGCTTTTCCGGATCGCCGGACTCGAAGCCCCGCTGCGGATACCCCGCGAAGGCCTTTTCCTTTTCCTCATACCAGGCCGGGTCGCGGCCATTTTCCAGCCCATGCGCATTGATGTCCAGCGCGAGAAAGCCCTTCGCCGCCCAGACCGCAATCCGCCCGTAGTCCGAAGAGCGCACGCCCGCGCCATGCGGCAGCAGGATCGCCGGATGGCCGCCGCCAGCCGCCTTTGCCGGACGCGCCAGCACGCCGCGCACCGGGACGCCGTCGTCACCGCCATTCGCCTGGAAATCGAAGGTCGACACCATCCCGGAGGCATTCAGCGGCGTCAGCCGCATCTGCGCCGGAATCCGGTGCAGGGCCTCCAGCTGCCGCCCCCAGAAGGCGTCAAAATCCTCCGGGACCGGCAACGCGGCTTCGAGGCGCTCCGGCGCCACAAGCGCACCGATCTTCCCGGCCGCATCGAGGACGCCATTGCGGAACACCTCGAATATCGCCATGTACCATCCCGGACGCCCGGCAGTGAAGGCGACCCCGGCGGAACGGTCGCTGGCGGGAAATTCGCCCTGATCCAGGATGATTTCCCCATTGTATTTCAGTTTCCAGCGCACGACCGCGTCGAAACAGACCCGGTTGGCCCCGAGGGTGACCGGCGAAGCATAAAATCCGACCGTCTCGCCGACTTTCGCCGGACGCTCGCAGTGCGTGCCGCAGAGAATCAATGAACAGCTTCCCATTTTTTTCAGATTCCTTCATTTTTCCTCACTGCCTGCGCACCGGCTTCTTGCCTGCCGAACGCAGGATCGAAAGCCAGCGTTCGACCGACTCCTTCGGCGCCATCGGCGCCTCGAAGCCATCCGAAACGCCCAGCCGCTGCGCCTTCGACACGCCAAGCGGATGATACGGCTCCACATCGATTTCAGAGACGCCTCCCAGGGAATCCGCCAGCTCCGCAATTCCCCGCAATTCCGCATCCGAGTCATTCACTCCCGGAATCAGCGGACAACGCAGGCGGATTTTCGCGCCGGCGGCGTCCAGCATGCGCAGATTGCCGAGAATCAGGGCGTTGTCCTGGCCGGTGAATTTGCGATGGTTCTCCGGAATCACGCTCTTGATGTCAAAAAGAAACAAGTCGGTCAACGGCATGATCTGGCGAAGCTGCGCTTCCGGGGCAAAGCCGCATGTCTCCATCGCCGTGTGGAGGCCGCTTGCCTTCGCCAGGGTCAGCAGCTCCTTCGTGAAGGCCAGCTGCGCCAGCGGCTCGCCGCCGGAAACCGTCATGCCGCCATCAGAGTTCTCGTAGAACGCCTTGTCCTTCAGGACCTCCGCAATGACCTCCTCCGCACTGCGTAGCGCACCGCAAAGCTCCAGGGCGTCGTAAATGCAGGCCTTCGCGCACGCGCCGCAGCCCGTGCAGCGCGTGCGGTCGAATACATGCGTGCCATCCCTCAGCTCATGGCATTTCCGCGGGCAAGCCGCCACACACGCGCCGCAGCCGACGCATTTGCCGGAGGCGAACAGGATCTGGGGCCTGGCATCCCAGGACTCCGGGTTGTGGCACCACAGGCACCGCAGCGGACAGCCCTTGAGGAAAACCGTCGTGCGGATCCCCGGCCCGTCATGCACGCAGAACTTCTGGATGTCGAAAACGGTTCCCCGAACCATCACATCGCCTCCGTGGTGCGGTCGATCACATTGTCCTGCATCTTCCCGTCTAGCGTGACGAAGGTGGCGGAAAAGCCGGATACGCGCACCCGCAGGCTCTTGTAATCCTCCGGTTTCGCCTTCGCCGCAATCAGCTCCTCGCGCGACACGTGATTCAGCTGGAGATGGAGTCCGCCGGCCTTGAAGTAGGTCTCGACCAGCGTGACCAGCTTCTCGAAGCTCTCGTCGTCGCGGACGGTGCTTTCGTCGACCGTCAGGTTCATGATGGTGTTGCCGCACATGATCCCGGTGGGGTCCATCTGGGCGACGGAGAGAAGATGCGAGGTGGCGCCGTCATGGTCCTTGCCGAACGCCTGGCCGCTGCCGAAGGATAGCGGGCTTCCGGCCACACGGCCGTCGGGAGTGGCGCCGGTATGCTCGCCGAACATCGCGAAGTGGGTGTTGTATCCGGTCAGGTTGCCATAGGTCAGCGGCGTGCCGAACATGTCGGTGCGGCCTTCGGCGAACTTGTAGATGCTTTCATAGAAACGGCGGGCGATGGAATCGGAAAATTCGTCGTGGTTGCCGAAGAACCGCCCATCCCGGAGGATCTCGTGGCGCAGATCCTCCGCGCCCTTCCAGTCCTCCTTCAGCGCCTCGAGAAGACGCTCCATGCTGACGCGCTTCTCCTCAAAGACGAATTGGCGGATGACCGAAAGCGAGTCGATGACATTGGTCCCGCCCATCATATTGACGCCGCCGCCGCGGGCCAGCTTCGCGCCACCGCGGGTCGCGCTTTGCGCCCGTTCAATGCAGCCGTGCAGGAACAGCGAACTGAGCACGTTGCAGTCGCGGGAGCGCAGGCTGTTGAAGCGGTTGGAGTACTCGAGCATGAGCTCCAGATCGCCGAAGAGCTCCTCCTCGTAGAGCTTGTAGAACTCGTCGAAGGTGCCGCACTTGAGGATCTCCGTGCGCCGCCTCTCCAGGGTATTGACCAGGGACCGCACGATGTTGCAGGTATTGCCGCCAAGCGAGATCCCGCCCTGGTATGCAGGCTCGTTGCAGCCGACCATGATGTAGTCGCAGGCGACCTCGAACGGCTGCTTGTTGATCTTCATCAGCGAGGCGATGCGCGGTTCGTCATTGACAAAGGCGATGCGCTTGTAGCGGTCGCGGCGCTCATAATCCAGCACCTTGCGCAAGACCTCGCGCGGCGTCTTCTTCGTCCATCGCAGCGAGAGCTGCGGACGCTCCAGGGGCAGCTCCATCATGGCCTCGAGAATCAGCTCCGAGAGCTCGTTGAAGCCGTCTTCGTGATCCCTGGTATAGCCGCCAATCGCGAAGTGCGACTCCGCGCCCTTGTCATCAGCCCACGGCGAATGCGTCGTATGGCCATGGAGGCGGATGAAGAGCTCCTGGATCAGCTCCTTCGCATGGTCGCGCGTAAGCGTGCCATCCGCGATCCCCTGCTTGTAGAGCGGGTAGAGATACTGGTCCGGACGGCCGATGCTGTCGGGCAAAAATGCGAAGCACAGGAATATGCACTGGATCGCCTCCTCGAAGCTCTGCGCCGGATTCATCGGGACCCGCGAGCAGTTGCGCGCCATGCGCAGCAGCGTCGCCTTCCGCGCCTCATCCGCCGTCGCCTCCGCCTTCTGGATGCAGAAATCGCGCAGCTGGGCGGCACGGCGGCCAATTCCGCCGATCACCATCTCCAGGGCGGCAAGGAAGGCAAGATTGCAGGTCTTGCCGAGAAAATTCTGCCGCGCGGCGTTGATCTCGCGCATGTAGCCATTGAGGCCAAGACGGATCAGCTTGCCGAAATCGGCGTTGGAATGCTGCCACTCCATCGTGCACAGGTTCTCCAGCGGCTTGCGGTAGTAGCGCGCCAGCGCCTCGCCGATCTTCGCATGGCCGGTCCTCGTGAAAATGTCCGCGGGGACGGGGCAGCCGGTCATGCGCATCATGCCGACAAGCTCATTCTCATCGTACAATTTGATCTTCTGGGCGCAGATGTAGTCGCACAGTCGCTTGGCAATCATCAGCGGTTCGGCGAGCTTCTCGTCGAACTCGTCCAGTTCGATGCTGACAGGCTCCGGATTCAGGTCGTCCTTCCTGGCAATGGCGGCGAGGCGTTGGATGCGGTCGTTCATGAAATCCTCCTGATTGATGCTCTTTGGGATGGGGAAACACAATCCGTCTTTCTGGCACTTCGGGGAAAATATAGCCGCCATCCATCCCATTTTGCTTTTCATGAAATACCAGTTCTATATCAAACGCATACCATTTTATGACTTCGAGTGATCCTTCCTGAAGGCATTCGGCGAGATGCCGCAGAGGTGCTTGAAGAAGCGCGAGAAGCTGAACTCGGTCGAAAAGCGCAGCTCCCGGGCCACTGATTTGACCGACGCGTTCGGGGCCAGCAGCAGCGTGCAGGCGCGCCGATACAGCTCCCGCTGGAGATGCTCCTTCGGAGTGCACCCGAAGACTGAATGGAATTCGCGCACAAAATGCCCGCGCGAACAGCCGGCGGCCTCCGCCATGTCCGCCACCTGGAGTTCGGCGGACAGCGACTGGCGCACCAGATGCAGGACCGGCGCGAAAAATTGCGCCCGCTCCGTGCACACCGGATCCCGCTCTGGCCAGTGCCGATGGCAGAAGCGCAGGGCGAATTCCCGGCACCGCGACAGCATCAAGACCCGGTTGGGCTCGCGGAAGATATCCTCCGCCTCCGCCCGCAGCTCCGGCGAGTTTTCGATGATGCGCTCCTTCCCTTCGCTGAACACGTCGATTCCCGGATAGAGCTCCAGCTTGAAGTGGATCGAGAGTCGCTCGGAGCGCAGCGTGTGGTGATAGCGCTGCGACAGCCCGCTCGGACACATGGTGATGTCATTTTCATGCGCGTGGTACACGCTGCCCGTCCGCAGGTTCTCCACCACGGACGAGTCCTCGCCCTCCGTCCGCAGGTGTATCCCGATCATGTTGAACGGCAGGTTGTAGTCCCGCACGTATTGCGTGCATTCGCGGAACACCTCCACCAGCGAGAACTCCGCCTGCCGATCCAGCGGTACATTGTCAAAGAATGCGCGGTTCATCCGATCTGCCGGATAAAATCGGTCAGGAACGACCGGTTTGCCTCCAGATTCGCCAGACAGACCCACTCGCCGGAGGAGTGCGCCCCGCCGCCCTCGCTGCCAAGGATCGCCACCGGCACGCCCAGGGCGGCCATGTGCCGCGCGTCAGTCGCGCCGTGCATCCGGTAGAAGCCAACCCGATGCCCGGTGAAATGCCGCTGCATCGCCGATTGCAATTCCTGCATCAGCGGATGCGATTCATCGACGAAAACCGGCACGGAGGAGTGCGCGGATTCGACCGCCACCTCCAATCCGGTGACATCCCTGACCATGCCGATGATTCTGTCCTCGTCACCGGGATGGATGAAGCGGATGTTCAGGACCATCTGGGCGGTGTCCGGAATCTGGTTGAAGGCCTGGCCGCCGGAGATGATGCACGGCGCCATCGTGTCGCCCCAGTGGTCGGCCGGAAGCGCAGGCCAGGCGGCACGCAGCTTCGCATAGCCGTCGATCAGCAGATCGATCGGGTTGACGAATGACCATGGCTCGGAGGAGTGGCCGCCCCGGCCGTTCGCGCGCAGCACCAGCGAAAGAATCCCCTTCTGCGCATTGGCGATTCCATACGGCGCGGCATCCAGGATCAGTACGAGCTTCCCCGCGCCATAGCCGCGTTTCACCATGCATGCGGTTGTCGCCCCGCCCGTCTCCTCGTCAGTTGAGAAAATCGCGCCGGCACTCGCCTTGCCGACCAGTCCGCACAGCACCTCCGCGACCACCAGCGCATTTCCCTGGCAGTCGGCGGCGCCACGCGCATATAGCCTGCCGTCGCGCTCCTCCGGCTCGAACATGCAGTCCGGCGCGGGCACGACATCCAGGTGCGCATTCAGCAGGACCGCCGGAGTTCGCCCCTCCTCGGTGGCGGCATAGAGGACCCTGCGCTCCCCCATGGTCTCCACGGAGCAATGCAACCCCTGGGCCACGAGGTAGTCATGCATCAGGCCAACCGCGCGGTTGACCGCATCCACATCGCCGGTGACCGCCTTGCAGCGGATCAGCGCCTTCAGCAAATCCAGATTCAACATAAATGAAGGGAAATGGGTGGGGAAAATGGGCGGGCGGAGGCGGCGCTCCCCGTTTTTTTTCTGGACTGCGCCCGCAAAACCGCCGGCGGCTCAGCGCTTCCTGCGGATCGCCGCCACCAGCGCGTCATGCGCCGGAAGCCGGACGGCATCGCCACGGTAGATCGCCTCGATGCCCCAGCCGTCAGCCAGCCGCAGCGGCCTCTCCAGCTCCGCCAGCGAGTTGTTCACCGCCACCACATAGCCGTGGTCATCGTCCAGCATATGGCACGACACCTGGCACTTGGGGTGGTTCGGCCTGGCGGGATGCTCGGCAACGAATCCATCGGCCAGCATTTCATAGAGCCGATAGGCGGGAAAGGCATCCGGGTTGTTGATGGCGTCCTGGCTGGTGGTGGCGTATTCCTCCACCGGCAGGCAGAAGAATGCCAGCGAGCCTTTGCCGTAGCCATTTTCGAAAAGCACCGGTTCGCCATCGGCCTGGGCCAGCACATGCGACTTCCCCGGCAGAATCCGGTAATGGCATCCGCGGCGGCACTTGAAGGTGAAATCGCCGCCATTGCCGTGGACACGCACCTCAACCTCATCATCGCGCCCCTCCACGAACTGCGGCTCAAAGCCGAAGTACTGCACCGACGGCGCAAGCAGCCCGTCACGGCTGGTGAAGACGACGCGGGCGCCGTCATGGGCGCGTTCGAGCAACGACTCGTATTCCGGCTGCTCCAGCGCCGAGGCGCCGACGATGCCGGGGACAAAATATAGCCGCGATTCCGGAAGCGGATCGCCATGCCAGGCGAACCGCACCCGCAGTCCCGCCTGCTCCGCCAGCATGTGGCAGCCAAAGGCATTGGCCCAGTTGTCCTGATTGTCCGTAAGCACGCATACGGCGTCATATTGCGCCGGAGGAAGCGGCGTCGGCATGCTGTCAAGCACCCGGTTGAACTCGCTGTAGGCCGCCGAAAACGGCAGCGGCCGGCCATTTTCGTCAAGCATCCCCAGCTCGCGCTCCAGGCCGCTCCAGGTATATGGCGAGGCATGCACGAAGGTGTGGTCGCTGCCGCACCACCACAGGAATTGGCCGCTGCCATGTGCCCAGCAGTTCCACATCGTCCCCCGCAGATAGTCGTATTTGACCTGCTCGCCGGCGCACATCCCGGAGAATGCGCCGATTTCCTCCACGATGCAGGGGCGTTTGCCGATGGTGCCGTAGTAGGTCAGCTCCGCCGAGGCGTGATGGAGATTGCGGAACTCGTCCAGCCGCGAAAGGGCGCAATAGGGAGTGAAGAACGGGTAGGGGTGGACCGTAAGCGCGTCAAAAATCTCGGCATTGTCCTGGATTGTCCAAACCGGCCCTTCCTGTTCAATCCTGCCCCGCGACAATGGCGCCAATCCGTGCATTCCGGAGATGACCGGATGGGCGCCGTCCTCGGCGCGGATGGCATCGGCGATGGTCTGCATCCACAGCGCCGCCTGGTGCCGGCTGGCCAGGCGCTGGAGGCAGTTGGTCTCATTGCCCGGCCCCCACGAATCGATGGCCGGGTGGCTCTTGAAGCGCCCGACAATGGCGCGGATCAGGGCCAGCTGCCAGCGCACCACCAGCGGATCGGTAATCAGATCGCGGTCGGCAAATGCCGGCGGCACCAGCATCTGGCCGCTCATCCAGCCGGTGATCAGCCCCACGCTCACCCGCATTTTGCGCTGATGCGCCAGGTCGAGCAGCTCCTGAAGCCGGTCGAGCATGACGGCATCCACCCCATGGCATCCCGGGGCCTCGGCGGGGAGCTTCTCGCCGTGCAAGGTGAGGTCGCGCGGCCAGTTCATCACCGTACGGGTGTATTCCAGCGGCTGGAACTCGCGCCAGGACGGGAAGACCCGCAGCTTGCGCACTCCGATCTCGGCCAGCGCATCCAGCTCGGCGGCGATGGCCTCCGGGCGCCAGTCGCGCCACATGTTCACGCCGGCATAGCCGGCCCAGTAGTTGCAGCCAATAAGCATAGAATCTAGGGAAACTGTGGGTTCAGGGGTTATGACGAATCACGGCAACTGGCCGGCGGAAGAAAATGTCAAGGCGGGAAAATATAGCATTCCGCCACCAGCTTCAAAGCAGAATGCCCACACGGGGTTGCGAATTTCGCAAATCCGGATGATATGGCGGCGCCATGGATCCGCTCAAGGCCCGCGGCCATTTGCGCCGGAGCGGCTCAAGGGGACGCGGGCACAGGCCCGGGGCGCGGCCACGCCCGGCTATTGGGCAGTAACCCGCAAGACGGTGGTGTTGATGGCCGGGACGGTGACGCCGACGACGCCACGGCCGCCCTGCGCCGTGACCGGCAGATAGGCGCCGGTGTTCAGATCGCGAACCCGGATTTTCCCGCCGCCTGCCAGGCTTCGGGCGAAAGACACCGCGACCGTCTTGTCCTCGGCATTGACATTGATGCAGGAGATCAGCAAGTCGCCGTTGGCGGCGCGATACGGCGTCACATACACCGTCGGGAAGCTGCATTGCACCAGCGGCTCGAAGCCACCCAGCCGCTTGAGCAGCGCCAGCAGCTCCGCGCGTTCGTCTTCAGGTCGGCCGGGATCCCAGCCATGGGCCCATGCCCGGCGCATCACCACGACGCGCCCCCTGCCGACCGGCTTTTCGGCCACCGGAAAATGCCGCCCAGAGTACTCGTCGGCGCCACCGACCTCGGCGATGCCGCCCTCGCCCTCGCCGATTCCGAGCCCGAAACGCGCCAGGAATGCCCGGTCGGTGTCATGCGCCGATGCCAGATAGACGCCGCCGTCATTGACGAACTTCTCGATGCGGTCGGCGAACCCCGCCGGCATGTGCCGGGTATGGTCGTCAATGAGCAGCCGTCCGGAGATCTCCGCGTCCTTCTCCGGGAAGTCGTCGATCATCGCCCGATCGGAGTTAATGTTCAGTTCGCGCAAGGCATTGACCATCCCGTAGTGGTCGAAGGCGCGGGTGTGGAGGGGGTGGCGGTTGGTCTCGGCGACCTCGTCATGGCCGGTTTCCAGCGACAGTGCCAATGACACCGGATCCGGCAGGTACTGCGCCTCGTACAGCAGCTTGTGGAAGCCCTTGAGCTGCGCCAGATTCTGGGTGCCGGGCTTGCCGCCCCACCACTGGCAGTAGTTGGACTCGAAGCATTGGAACATCCCCATCCACATATATCCCAGGACCGCGTGCTCATAGGTCGGCGGCGGCTGCCCGACTTCATCGCCATACGGCAAGCCGAAGGTGCGCTTGGCGCACAGCCACTTCAGGAAGGAGATGTTGTAGCGCTCGGAGGTCTCATGGAAAAGCGACGCCGGCGGGTACTTCACGCCGATCCGCAGATACTGCGCGAAGGTCTGCCCGCTGAGCTTGTTCTCGATTGGATGGAAATTGACATTGAAGGTGAGGTGGGCATTGCAGCCGGTGGAGCGGATGGCTGCGGCGATGTCCTCGATGAGCTGGCTGCCGATCTCCTCGTTGGCGCGGCTGTAGGCGGCAAAAAGCACAGCGTTGCCATTGATCTGCTGCGGCGTGATCTGGCGGAACGACTTGAGGTCCAATCCCGACTTGCGGTTGAACTGCTCGACAGTGGTGGTCCGCTCCAGATATTCCGCCAGCATGGCCAGCATCGCATCGGAGAAGACCACGCGCATCTCGCCAATGCGCCCCTGCTGGCCATAATTGGCGTTGATGCCCATGACATTCGGGGCGGCGGCCGCCAATTGCCCGACCCGGCGGTAGTAGTCGACCACCTTCTCGCGGTAGAACGGGTTGCTGGTGTCGACATTGAAGGGCGAGTCATCCACGCTGACCTTGCCATCGCGCCATACCCGGGTGCGCGGAATCCGGGTGCGGAACTCCTCCGGCAGCACAAAGAGATTGCGGATCGCCACCTTCAGCCCGGCGCGGCCGATGCGCTCGAAACGCGCCGGCCACTGGCTGAAATCCGGATCGCCGGCATCATCCAGCTTCCAGCCGATATGCACCTTGACCGCGTCAAAGCCAATGCGGGCAATGCGGTCGAAATCGCTGAAATGCTCGTGGCCGCCGGCAATCATCATGTAATAGAAGGGATTGACGAACGACGGCACGCCCATCAGCGAGATCCGGCTGCTGCGCAAATCCCCGGCCGCAATCACCGCCGGCCCCGCGTCCAGCGACGAACTGTCGACGGCGATGACGGCATGGCCGGCGCCAAGCCGCCCCTCGCGGTGGATGACGACCCGGCCGGCCTCCTGCCGCACCGGCTCCGACTTGACAATCTCGACCGGATGCTCCGCATCCGCCGATGGCGCCACCGCGCGGTATTCGTAGAAATTGACTCCGGTGGGCACGCCGTCGGCAATCGCCGCGCGCTCCGGCTCCGCCAGGCCGACCACCGTCGCCTCCGGACGGCGCAGCGTGAGCGCCACCAGCGCAAACTGCCGGGTGTCACCGGGCATCTGGTAGGCAATCAGCGACCGGATTTTCTTTTCCGGGTGCGGATTGCGCAGGTTCATCGCATAAAACGCATTCCACTGGAAACCGTATGGCGGCCGCGGCAGATAGAGCGCATTCGCCCATCCGAAGCGCGGCGGCCCCCACCAGGTCGCGCTGGCATTGCCCTGCCCCGGCCCGGCAGTCATGAAGCCATAGCGGTCGTAGTCGCCGGCGGCATAGACGCCGCAATTCCAGCGCAACGTCGCCAGGGCCGGCGCGGTGGTGCCGTCGTCGTAGACCAGCAGATATCCGGCAACGACCTCGGAATAGGCGCCATCCTTGGGCTGTGCGCCTGCGGCATGCAGCAGATGGACCATCCCCGCCTGGCGATTGATCAGCAACTCGATCGACGGGCATTCCGGCGAGAGGATCGTGCTGTTGAAACGGTACGGCACGCCATCCAGCGTCGCGCCCTTCTGAGCCGGCTCCGGCCAGAGGTCCGCATGCTCCAGCACCCGTGCCGCCGATTCCGGCACCGCCCAGGAGAGCATCGCCATCCCCGCAGCGTCATCGCCGCCGGTCGCCTCCACCGACACCGCCGCCTTGAATGGAGGCGGTGTCACCATCTCGTGTCCCCACAGCTGCAAATCGCCAACACGCACCGGCGTCTGCCCCCCGTCCTGCGCCGGTGCAATCTCAAAGAAGAAAAGGCCGCTGGTGGTGAAGTGCGGCAGATTCCACTGCCGCTCGCCATTGAAACGCAACAACACCGGCTCCAGCCACGCCGACCGCGCCGCAAAACCCGACGGCACCTTGTCTTCCGGCTGATCGAAGACGACGTTGTCGCTAAGCTGCAGCGACTCTGAACTGCCCGGCACCATCATCCGGATGCGCAGCAACCCCTGCGACTGCCACTTCAGCGTCTGTGCCCGAGTGGTGACGGCTGTCTCCACCGCCGCAATCAGCCGTCCGCCGGCGTTGATCGTCCAGACACCATCGCCATCCCGCGCCGCATTCTCACTATATAGAATCGCCATCTCCCCCAGCTGCCCAAGCGGACCGTACGATGGCGCAAACGCGGCCGCCAAAACCCGGCCGCATCTGATCCGCACGCCTTCCACCCGGGTCTTGTTGCTGGTCGCCGCCGGGGAGTCGAAGGAAAAATTCACATGGCAGTCGCCCTCCGGAACGCCGTCATGACGCCCCGCCTCATGCATCGCGCCATCGCCATCGCGCCAGCCAAAGGACATCACGCCGCCCTCCCGCACAATCCGCAACGTGAAACGAGCCGGCAAGGCCGGGGGGGCCGGAATGGAGTGCTCGTAAACCACCTCGTCGCCCTGCCTGAACTGCGCCAGGAAGTCATGCCGCCCCGCCTCCAGCTGGCGACGCAGCAGCACCGCCCGCCAGCCGCCATCCTGCTGGGAGACGATCTGCATCCCGGCGCTGTTCCAGTGATCAAGCGCCTCGATGGCAAGATCGCCCTCGGCCTCGAAGTCGCCGCCAAAGGCCTGGCAGAGCTTGGCGCCGCCCCACCGGTAGCCGTCATCCCCCGCACGCGATGCGTCGAAGGCGATGCACGCGCCCTCCCGCTTCAACGCGCTGCCGGTCCCCGCCAGCTCCCATCCCGGAGTCCCCGCGGCAATGTCCGCCACGATCTCCTCACCGGCTCCGGACAGATCCTGCCCGGCGGCGACCCCGCCGCAGACACCGGCGGCCAATAAAATTGCGGTGCAGACTAACAATCGCATATCAAGTGGAATGAGAGTGGCGTTGTGCATGATCATGGTTCAGGGATATGGACGGCGCGTCGATGACGGCTTTTTTCCGGCACGGACAGGCTGCCCGCTGGCAGTTTCCAGGTGCCGGCAGATGACGGTTGTGCAACTTCGCAGGGATGGCAATCCGGGCGGCGGCTGTCAATGGCCAAGCACGTCGTCTGACGCCATTGCATACGGATTGATGTACCGCCAGACGTTGCGGGGGCCGGCCGAGCAATCCTGGAACAGCATGTTGGCCTGGGTGCGGCCGTTGTGACGCGCGATGCCATCCCTATCACGGGTCATGTCGTTGGCAAAACCATAGTAGAACAGCAGATTCGGCCAGTGCGCATCCATGATCAGCATCGCCTTGGATGGCGATACGATGTTGTCCCATTTCCACGTGGCGTAGGGCTTCAGCCCGAAATTCTCGTTCATGCCATAGCTGCTGGCGCGCTCCTCCACCCCCTTGTCCGGACAATGCAGCACCGGCCATTTTACCCAGTCCTCGATCCCGGTCACATAGCTGAGGTACGACTTCCAGTTCCAGCCCCATTGTCCCGTCCAGGGACCGCTGTTTTCCCAATTCACAACCGGCGGATACACGCCATGCTCGTCGCCATAGAGGGTCATGTAAATGCCCAGCTGCTTGAGGTTGTTGATGCACTTGATGCTGCGCGCCTTCTCCCGTGCCTTGCTCAATGCCGGCAACAACATCGACGCCAATATGGCAATTATGGCGATTACAACTAGCAACTCTATTAGCGTGAACAACTTATGCTTATTGATAACTGTTGAGGGGGGGTAGATACATGATGATCATCTCCATGTCAGGGGTAATGTCAAAAAACAATTGCCTCTGACATTATTATAGGAAAAAACACCCCAAACTCAACCGCCTTACGAAATATCCTTCTGAAATTATTTGCCGTTATATGAAATTTAATGAAATTATAGAGGCCCAATATGATATCTTATGAAAATGCGGCATTCCGGCCAGCCGGCCAAATTCCAAGCCGTTCAGCTGTTTCCGTGAAGCCGGTGATTTTACGTAGGAATGAGGATTTTTGAGGTCGCATGCCGGGAGCGCGTGTCCGAAAAATGACGAAATCGTGGCGCAAGAAAACCAGCTTCACGGATTCAATATTCAATGAAAATGCCAGCCGTTCTTGGCCGCCATCATGATTGCCACGACTATTGTCACTGCCGGCCTGGAGGACACACGATGGCCATTACATTGTCCGGGTGGTGGGTGGGGGGCGGGAATCCCCTTGTTATAGTAGTCTCCATGTCATAATGGATCCGCGGCGCGGTCGCCGGAAATGCCGCGGTTGCGAAAGCGCAATTCCGATTCCGGATGACGCGTCGGCAATTGCGCCCGCACCATCGACGGATAGCCGCACCCGAAGGCGGACTCGCAACCGCCCCCCTCTGAGATCATCCTCCGGCGCGGCGTCATCCCGAAAACGGAGGAAGCCTGTGTTCGAATCGCATCTAAAAAGAAAATCAGCCCGCCGATATGAAACACGTATCCAATGGCCTGCGCCTTGATTAGCTACTTGCACTCCGCAAAGGCGGCGGAAATGCGCATGTCGGCACATCCATAGTATACGATGTGCCGCCCCTTGAATTCCACAACTCCGGAGGCAAAGCACGCAAATGGCGCAATCCCGTAGAATTCGTAGAGCTCCTTTGGGGCAATGACCGGACGATCACAGCGGGCAATGAGCCGCGAGGGATCATTGCGGTCAAACAATGCCCATCCAACACTGTAGAACATCATCGGATGCAACGGCAAATAGGATGGCGTCACCGCCCTGGCCAGCGTTTCCGCCTGACGGCGCCCGGCATCACCATTATAGAGCAGCAATACGCCGTCATCGGAAATTATCGGCGCGGCCACCGCCTCGCAAAGGCCTTCGTCAAATTTTCCCGGACGCGGCGACAACACCGGAGCATCGACGAGATGCCAATTTCGCAGGTCCTCCGACCAGGCCAGGCGCAAATGCCAGTTGTCATAGTATGCCCAGTACTTCCCGTTGATTTTCTCCGGCGTGACCGCAATGGCGCGTGACGGCAGGATCTCTCCCAGCAGCTCCCAATGCACGAGGTCATCCGAAAGGGCGGCCAGCCCCGGCGTCATGGTATTGAACCTGCCGGATGGTCCGCTGTATACGCCGGTATAGGTGAGAAGCCATTGCCTGCCGATTTTGACTAGCCGTGGGTCTTCAAAGCCTCCCGTGAATGGCGACTCCGGCCCGGGAAAAAACTCCGGCACCGGCGTCGGGGACATGGTGAAGGCGAAGCCGTCCCCGCTGACTGCCCAGCCAAAGCTCGACACGCTCCAGTTGCCTGGAGATGACGGCCTGCGCGCAAAGTCGATGCACCGGCAAAGCAGATGCACCTTGCCATCCTTCACGGTTGCGGCGGGGTTGAAAATCGCATCCGCGCAATAGGAGGCGCCATTCGGACGCAAAACCGGATTGCCGGGATACTTCTGCAAACGGTTGACCCATTCAAAAGACTCGGGCAAGGTGCTGGGGATGGTCGATTCCATTTTCTTGAATGTCTGTGACTTGATCTGTGTCAGTATCTTTGCAGCAACGCCACGATATCCCGATCATATTGATCCGGATGGGCTTCATCACGGTACAATCCAAAGCCGCCATGGCATGTCCACCACGCCCAGCCGATATTGCGCTCCTTCAAAATGGCAAGCAGATCCTCCAGCCAGGAAAGCATCACCTTCCGTGGAGTATTCTTGTAGCATCCAAGTTCACCGCAATGAATCGGCATCTTATGCTGGTTGGCGACCTCCACCCAGTAGTCGAAATGGCCGGCGAGGACCTCGCGATCCCACCAGACGCCATATTTGTCCCGCATCGGCCAGGCCGGCATCATGTCAGCATGGCCGAGGGTGTAGTGAGTAAGGAAGGATGGCCTGTAGCAATGGACACTTTGCCCGACATTGGGCAGGCCAGTCAAGCCCAGCACCGGGTCGTTGCCGCAATTCCAGCCGTCGATCATGCACAACCGCGTGGGGTCGATCCCATGGACTGCCTCCACCGCCGCCTCCATGACCCGGATGTACTGCTGCTGGGTAATATACCAGCTATCCGGCTCATTGAGCAGATCAAAGGTCAGCTGATCTGACGATATTCCCCGGTATCTTGCCGCAAGCACTTCCCAAAAACGGCAAAAATGGCCATCGTCATCGGCCAATGAAAATGGGTCGCTCTTTTCATCACAGTTGATGCAATACCCCGGCGCCCGATGCAAATTGAGATCGACATGGAGGTGATGCTTTTCGCCCCACGCAATCGCCTGGTCAATCAATTCGAGCTTCCGGTCATCAGCCTGATATGGCGACTCCGCGGAGGCAAGCAGCCGATAGCTAAGCGGCAGCCGCACAAAGTCAAATCCAAAATCCGCGACTTCCTGGAAGTCCCGTTCGATGAATTTGCCGCGGCGCCACTGCGCATCGGCATAGCAGGATGCCGGCGTACAAAACATGCCGTCGAGGTTTATGCCGCGATAGCGGGGAAAGAAGGTCTGTTTCATGGCAGATGGTGCAATGGGCTATTTTTCGGCCAGTTCAAAGAAGACTGCGGGCTCCCCGAGGACGGTGGTGTCGATTTGAATTGACAGCCGGCCGCCGCCTGCTTCCAGCGGGATCTCCTCGATGCGGGTGCCATCGCAACGCAATGCGTAGAGCACCGGATTCTTCATCGCGCTCTTCAGCCCAAGTTCGAATTTTCCACAACGATAGAGCACCGGGAGCTTGCCGATGCTTTCCAACTCCAGGCGTTTGGGCGAGCTGAAGCGCATGCCGCTGTTTACGGCATCCGTGGCAATGACCAGCAGCAGCCGCCTGGATTCGTCAATGGACGCATCATCCTGGGAAATCACGGCGATCAACGCGGGAATGGAGGCGTTCTGGATTGTCAGCGAGGACAGCGCCGCGGCCTCTGAGGTCTTCACCGTCATGGCCTCGATGCGCGGAGCGACGACGGAAATCTCCTCCCGATTGTCATTCACCGTCACTTCGCCGCTTCCCGACTGGAAAATCCTCTCGCGGGGCCGGCTTTGATTGTCGTCGGGAATGATGGACTTGCGCCTGAGAATTTCCACCAGCTCATTCGCATCGCCGATGCCCTGCAGCCGATTGTCCTCACGATCGCGCAAATCGCCCTTGATTGGCGACAGGTAGATATCCGCGGCGGCTTCCTCGTTGCCGCCCTTTTGCGGTCCGGCATAGAGAATTCCGGTACGGGTAAGCCAGCTCAGGATCGACCCATATTGAAAATGCACAATTGACTTGCCGCCGGAGGGCAGCTCTTCTTCGGTAACCAGGAAGGCGCTGGAGCCAAGGTTGGCCTTGAGATAGCCGCGCTTCCAGATGTACTCGCTGATGACTTCGTATGCCCGGTTGATGGGATCCGGGGCATTGAAGAAGCTCTCCAGCGGCTGCGGCGTCGGCAGCAGCGACTCGCAATGCGTGGTGATGCCATCCCAGCCATTCAGCGCGGCAATGACCGGATGAATCAACCCGCTTTCATGCCGGTATTGATTCCAGAAGACGTAGTTGTACTCGGTCGTGAGAAATGGACGGTCGATCAGCCGCCAGGCCCCCATGAACCCGGAGTGTACGCCGGCATGGGATGCCTGGGCAACCAGCCGCTTGCCCCCAGCCATTTCAGTATGCGAAAAATAGGGATGGGAGCTATTGACATCCAATTGCGCCAGCGGACCGATCCGGCTGATCTGATGGCCGTTGTCGAAATTGAAGCACAGCCCCTTGTATCCCGCCTTGCGGACGACGTCCTCGTAGAACTTGATCAACTCGAGTTCCTTCTTCATGACGAAGAGGTTCATCGCGGCGCCAAGGGCGTTCTTTTCGCCGGCGACTGCGCCATTCAATTTGGGGAATGGCCCAGGTTCGCCGGTGCGCTCACGCTGGAATGCCTGCCACTGGTCATCCAGGGCGCTGACTGTCTTTTCACTCCAGTCGAACAGCTGCTCGTTGCAGAACTCAACCAGAAACACGGTATTCTCGTCTGCCAGGGCATTTCCGGTATAGGGATTCTTCAGGCGCATCATCCAGGTCGCACCCGCCGCCCAGTTCCTGCGGTAAGCCTCGTCATAATAGAGGCGCGACTTGAAATCCCCGGGCATGGAATTGCCTGCCCAATCTGGCTTGGAATCGGTGAACATCGAAGCGGTGCCGCAGATGTCCAAGGTCACGTATATTCCGCGATCCCGGCAGCATTTCACCAGGTAATGGAAGAAATCCACCTTCGCCGGATCAAATGGCACCTCCTCAGGGGTTGACGGCATCCTGTCAATGTCATGCTTCTCCCACTTCATGAGACCGAGATTCATCAAATGCAGCCGGACCATGTTGAAACCGCCACGGAGCAACGCATCGGTGAATTCCTCCAGCAGGACCTTATATCCGCGTGGGTCACGCAGCATCCCGCAGGGATAATCGAACAGCCGATGCGTCAAATACAGCGTCCCGCGCATCCGGATCGGCGCATCTGGGGCACTGGCGAACGCCAAATGCCCTCCGGATGAAACAATGCGGTCGCGGTTGCCTTTGGGAAAGCCGCAGCCAGACAGATCCAGCGCACTGCCGGCGGCCGGATAGACCGGCATGGTCATCGCGCGCCATTCGTGATTCGCGTCATACTGGAAGACCTTCAGCGGCTCGCGGTAGAATTCAAAGTCCGCCAGGGTTGCGGCGATCACAATCCAATTGCTCACCCCAGTCGAACGCAGCTTGACCTCCACCGCACCCTCCGGCACCGGAAACTTGGAGACGTAGGCGCCAATGCGGACCAGGTCGTTGCGTTCCTCCAGCGCAAGCGCGCCATTCCCATACTCGCGCGGGCTCCACCACTCGCCAGTATCAACGCCATGGCGGACCTCCTGAATCGCCTCGGAGCCATCCGGCAGCACGAATACCAGTTGCGCCACCACCTCGGGGTTGGACGGCGCGTGGGTCTCGGCATTGAGCAAATAGAGATATTTGCGCGGATGGTCAATGGCCAATGAGACCTCCTTCAGCCCGGTTCGCACCGCGGCGCCATCAAAGGACAGAATCGCCCTTCCGCCATTGCGCCCCGGATCGAGGACATTGAATGGCACCTGGCAAAATCGCCTCTTCCCCAATGGGAAATTCCGGAAGTCGTTGGATGGCCCCTGGTCGCTCCAGCCACCCTTGCCATCGCCTGCAATCTCATCGGCAAAGCCAAAATTTGCCTGCCGTGAAATATCGATGGCCGTATAGGCGGAAAGCGGCTCCACCTGGAAATTCCGGATGCAGATCCGGGTGCCAGCGGGGTTGTCGCCAAGAAAGAAGGCCTGGCCAACCGCATCCGCCGGATAGGATCCGACGGCGGTGAAGGCAAACGAATACCGCTGCCACTCGGAATCCAGACGCCATTTCATTGTGCGATGATCTAAATCGGCGACAAAATTCCAGGGTTCGTTATTCTGCTTTATGCTGAATGACAGATTCGCCGCCTGGGAGGCACATGCCTCGAAGGATACCCGGTAGACCTGTGAATTGTCGAAGGGATTGTCGGCCGCAATGGTGAATGAGGCATGCCAATCGACCCGGCCCTGCGGCGAATGCACCAGGGAGATGGCGTATTCGCCAGGCATTGGCTCCTCCAGGGAAAGCTCCGCCCCGCCGCGGGTGCCGGTGCGAACCACCTGCCCCGCCATGGCGATGGCGGCAGCCGCAACCCAGCACAATGACATGCAAAGAAATCTGATCTTCATGACAATAAATTCCTTCAACAATATGCACGAGCGGCGGCTACTGGATCTTGTTCCAGTGATCCTCGGTCAGCAGCTGATCCAGCAACTCCACCGCGCCAGCCGATCCGGGAACGTGACACTGAATCCCCTCCACATGGCCATCAACCGCACCCCAGTTGAAGGTCTGGCGATGCTTCGGATATGGTGTGCCGGCATACTCATCCTTGCGCATCGACGCACAGGGGCGGTTGGCATCATCTGGAACATTTCCCGCCCTTACCGCCGACTTTCCAATATAGGAAGCTTCACCCAGCATGATTGCCGAGCTGCTCTTCCGAATCCGTGCTGCCTTCTGCCCAACAATGCCATATTTTACAAAGTTACCGCAATTCAAGCCATAGCTGGTTCCGCGGTCATACATTGCGAAAACCCAACTGTCGGCATAGTTGCTGTTGTCATAGTTGAATCGGGCGATGGAATATATACCGCCGGGCGCATAGGGCGAGGAAAGATCATGCGGACAATACAACGCCTTGGGACTGCCGACATACTTGTAGGTCGGCTGCAACCACATCGGACTTTTTCCCCACTCCCCCACATAAAAAGGCGGGAAGAAATCCTCATTGTCCATGGTGTATTGGATCATCGCCATGCCCAACTGCCGGATATTGCTGATACATGACGTGGTCCGCGCCTTCTCCCGCGCCTAACTCAAGGCCGGCAACAACATCGACGCCAATATGGCAATTATTGCGATTACTACCAGCAACTCTATGAGCGTAAACGATTTATGCTTATTTACAACTGGGGGGGTAGATACATTATGACCATCTCCATGCTAGGGTGAATGCCAAAAAAAATCGATTGCCTCCGACGCTAATTATAGGAAGAAAACACCCCAAACTCAACCCGCTTCACGAACATTCCTCTGAAATTGTTTGCAACGATGTGGTAATTAATGAAAAAACATGGTGACACCATATGATATCTTATGAAAATGCGTATTCCGGCCAGCCGGCCAAATCCCCGGCTGTTCAGCTGGATCCGTGAAGCTGGTGATTTTGCGTCAGAATGAGTTTTTTTTAGGGAGCATGCCGGGAGCGCGTGTCCGAAAAATGACGAAATCGTGGCGCAAGAAAACCAGCTTCACGGGCTCAGGATTCAATATTCAATGAAAATGCCAGCCGTTCTTGGCCGCGATCATGATTGCCACGACTATTGTCACTGCCGGCCTGGAGGACACACGATGGCCATTACATTGTCCGGGTGGTGGGTGGGGGGCGGGAATCCCCTTATTATAGTAGTCTCCGTGTCATAATGGAAGGAGCCAATGGAAGGAAGCGATCCTGCCCATCCCACCCATCCCACCCATCCCACCCATCCCACCCATCCCACCCATCCCACCCATCCCACCCATCCCACCCATCCCCGGCTTATGGTGTCGGGCAGGCGTTCACGCGCTGGGCGTCCAGACGCCGGCGATGCAACGCCAGCCGACGAATAAAATCATCATAATTGCAATCCGCCTCCGGTCTCCACAACTTCTCCGCCAGTGCGCACGCACGCGGATAGGTCATGTATTCTGCGCTTTCAAGATCCGGAATATGTTCAGTCCAAACCGCCCCTTCTGCGCCGATGATCAATTCCCGATTGGCTATCTGTTCGGACACTATCGGGGTCTCGTAGACCATCTGGCAGGTCTGGACGACTTTGCGGTCAAATGCCGGCGGCTGGGTGGCGGGATCGTCCTGGCAATGGTCAAAATAGAAGCGGGTGCAATTGAGATTCACCGCCGTCATTCCGAGCCGTGCGGCGATGACGGCGCCGCGTTCGCCAAGCCAGGCAGTGCAGAGCGTTCCGCGAATCGGAATGCCGCCATCCCACATCGACGGGATGCGCCCCTGGGACTCGATGAAATCCGCGATTTGGGCCATGAAGAAGTATTCGAGTTCCCGGTATGACTCCAGGCCATTTTCGCTCATCAGCCTCTGGGCTTCCGGCAGATTTTGCCACTGTTCGGGAATGACCTCATCCCCTCCGACATGGATGACCTTGGAGGGGAAAAGCTCCATGACTTCCTTCAGCACATTCCGGAAGAAGTCGACGCAGCGCTGATTTGGATTGAGGACCACCTTTCCGGTGCGCCAAGTAGTCTTGACCCCGGGGGGATTGTCCGGGGTGCATCCCAAAAACGGATAGGCGGCAATCGCCGCCTGGACGTGGCCAGGCATGTCAATTTCAGGGACGACAGTGATTCCGCGGCGTCCGGCAAAATCCAGGATCTTCCGGATATCCTTTTTGGTGTAGTATCCGCCATACGGGATATTGTCCATCACCGGCGGAATTGAGAGATCGGCATGGTCGTTTTCAACAGTTTCGGAACAGGGGCGGAAGGCGCCGGTCCGGACAAGTTCCGGATACGCGTCAATCTCTACCCGCCACCCCTGGTCATCGGTGAGATGCAAATGCAGGACATTGTATTTGTGCTGGGCGGCCAGCTCAATGAAACGGCAGACATCATCCACACTGAAGAAGTGCCGTGACACATCCAGCATCAGCCCCCGCCATCTGAAGGCCGGACGATCCGCAATCTCCACGACCGGCAGCATCCACCGCTGTGGTCGCGCCGATCCGGCATAGACCTCCGCCGGGAAGAGCTGCCGGAGCGTCTGGATGCCGCGAAGCAGCCCGACATGATGCGGCGCCTGCAACACCGCCGACTCCACGGTGATCTTCAGGGCATACTCTTCATCGGCAGAGCTGAAATCACCTTCGCCATCAGCTCGGTCGTCATCCGCAGCCAGCCGGATTGCACCCGGCGCCGCCTCCCGCCCCCTCTCCACCTCGACGACCTCCACGGCATCGGCCATCGCCGGCGTGAGATACTCCGCCAGCAGGCTGGCGGCCTTGGCGGCACCGACGCCACCGGCATATTCGATCCTGCCGGAGAAGTCAAAAAAACCGTCACCGTTCCTTATTGAAGCAACCTGGGGAATCAACGAGATCATGGCGAGCCTTCCTATGCGGGACGCGGCCTTCTCCTGGATACGTACAAGTACAGACAGGAAAACGCCGCGCCTGAATGTGGGGATTTCAGATGCCGTCCCATGGAGCGCGTGCACGCCCCATGAAGACCAGAGAGGTGATTGCGATGATATTTCTGTCCACGCAGCTGCGCAGACAGCCTAGCCTCACGGGACAAAAAAACGCATCTATTCAAATATACTGCCACAATCAGATTCTAGGGAAAGCGCCAATGCCCACAGGCCAAGGCGTCATTTTCAGCAATACGGCATTTGAATGTAAAAATTACTGAAACAACGCCAAGATGATGTGATATCTTATGAAAACTCCAACAATTTTGTCAAGCAAAATACCGCTCGTTCAACGAAAATGCCAGCCGTCATTGGCCGCCACCGCGATTGCCACGACTATTGTCACTGCTGCCCCGCTGCGCAATCGATGGCCATTACATTGTCCGGGTGGTGGGTGGGGGGCGGGAATCCCCTTGTTATAGTAGTCTCCGTATTATAACCGGACGCGCGTAACGGAAAGCGCCCGAGCCTTCCGGGCCAGAACGGATAACGGAGGGTGACGGAGGATAACGGAGGATGAACGGGGGATGAACGGGGGATGAACGGGGGATGAACGGGGGATGAACGGAGGGTGACGGAGGGTGACGGAGGGTGACGGAGGGTAGCGGGGGATGACAGAGGGTGACGGGAAATAGCGGAGGATGAAAATAGCGGAGGCGGAAAATTGCGGATAGCGGAGAATAGCGCAGAACGGAGGAATAACGGGAACACCCTCATCATTGCCAATTGCCCTTGCGATTCAGAAGAAAAAGATGCATAAATCCCCCACCATCAACGAAATTGCGCAACGGTGCGGCGTCTCGCCGGCCACGGTGTCACGGGTATTGAACCGCCATGCCTATGTATCCAACGAGGTGCGGCAGCGGGTCAGCGCTGTGCTGGAGGAGCTCAACTACAAGCACACGGCGTTTTCCTCCGGCTATGTCGCGGTCATCCATCCGCCGAGCCAGGATCTCCAGGGGATGCGTCAGGACGTCTATTCGATGATGCTCTGCAACGAGTTGTCAATGCAGCTGTCCACCCGCCACTTCCGGGGGATATTCATGTCGTTGTGCGATTACGAGCTCACCTCGGACGAGCGTTTTTGCGGGGTGATTTCACTGGCCTCTCCCCATCGGCTGCCGGTGCGCAATTCACGCATTCCGATTGTGTACATCAACAGTTTTCCGGAGCGTAGCACCAACATATTCCAGGTCGCCTCCGATGAGGACCAGGGCATGGAGCTGGCGATATCGCATCTGGAGAAGCACCGCCATCGCCATGTGGGGTTGCTGTGTGTAGGCGAAGACTACATGAACAAGGCGCGTCTATCGGCATTTACTGCAGCCGCGCGGCGTCATTCGATGGAGTGCTTCAGCGAGATCGTCCCGTACGCCCACGATCTGTTCGAGCAATTGGGGATTCTGCTGGACACCGGCATTTCCGCCCTGATTGTCCCCGGCGAGGAGGTCGGGATAAAGGCAACCTACGCCCTGCAGCTATATCGTCATCGCATTCCGCAGGACCTCTCGGTGATTTCCTGGGAGGTCCAGCGCATCTCGGAATATTGGTATCCGCGCCTGACCACCGTTTCGCAGAATTTCGCCGAGCTTGCCACGCAGTCGGTAAATATCATCTCGCGATGCCGCCAAAACGAGCACCCGCCATTCCAGGTCTCGGTGCCATACACGCTGATCGAGCGCAATTCGGTGCGCACCATGCCGGCATGACGCGCCGGCATGATGCGCGGGGAGGATCGGCCTTTGCGCCTACTTGAAGGCCTCGGCAATTGTCGAGAGCTGTTGCACCCCGACAAAGCTGTTGATTTTCTGGCCGTCCCGGAACAGCAGCAGCGACGGAATGGAGAGGATGCCGAAGCGCATTGCCAGTTCCTGTTCCTCGTCGACATTCACCTTGCCGATTTTGATGCCGGACTCTTCGAGCATTGCGGCGCCATTGTCAATCAGCTTCCCCTGCATGCGGCATGGTCCGCACCAGGTCGCCCAGAAATCCACCACCCACATGCCTTCCGCGATGGCGGCATCGAAGTCCTTTGAGGTCAGATTCACTATTGCCATAAGTGCATTCTCCTGTTTTTGATTTTCCTGGACGCGGGGATGCGTCAGCCCTTTTCCCGCAGATAGCGAATGGCGTCCATGGCGGCGCGGGCGCCGGCGCCGGCGGCAATGACCGCCTGATGGTAGTATGGCTCGGCGCAGTCTCCGGCGGCGAACACCCCCGGCAAGTTGGTGGTGCTGCGAGCGCTGTCGCTGCGGATAATATACCCGGTGTCATCCAGGCCAATTCCGCTGCCCTCGAGGAAGTCGGTGTTCGGCTGCACGCCAATGGCGGCGAAGAGCCCCTCGCAAGGCAATTCGCTGACTTCCCCCGTGGCCAAATCGCGCACTTGCACGCCGGTCAGGCGGTCGGCACCCAAAAGCGCCACCGGCATGCATTCCAGATGCACCACGATGTTCGGGGTCTTTTGCAGCTGCTCGAGGACGCCGGGCGTGACATTGAGCTGGCTGCGGCGATGCAGCAGATGGACCGTCTCCGCATGGGCGGCCAGCACCATCGCCTCTTCTGCCGCGCGTTCGCTGCCGCCGGCGATGGCGACCACCCGTCCACGGTAGAATGCGGCATCGCAGACCGCGCAGAACGACACGCCATGCCCCAGAAAATCCTTTTCGCGCGGCAGTCCGAGGCTGCGGTGGCGGGTCCCGGTGGCCACAATCACCGCCTGGGCGGCGACGTCCTTGCCGGAGGCCATCGACAGCGTGTTCCGGCCAGGCGCAAAACGCACCGCCTTCACGGTGTCGTACTCGGTGACGGCGCCGAAATGCGTAGCCTGCTCTTCCAGCGCCGCCATCAGCTGCGGACCGCTGACGGCGCCGGTGAATCCGGGGAAGTTCTCGATGCGGCTTGCCTGCATGAGCAATCCGCCCGGCATATCGCCGCTGAACACCACGGGCTTGAGGCCGGCACGGGCGGCATAAAGCGCGGCGGTATATCCCGCCGGCCCATTGCCGATGATTGCGATTTGGAGATTGGTCATGGTTCTATGTCGTCATCAACGGTTGGAAGGATCTGCCAATCGGCCCAGCAGCCGGTCCACGGTCCAGCCTTCGGCACGGGCATGGAAGTTCAGGCGGAGACGATGGCGCATCACTGCGGGAAGCACGGCCTCGACATCGCTCCGGGCGACATTGCCGCGGCCGTCAAGCAGCGCGGCGGCCTTTCCGGCGGCAATGAGCGCCTGCGATGCGCGGGATCCCGCGCCCCACTGCAGCCATCTGGCAATTTCGGGATTGCACCCGGGATGGCCGGGGCGGGTGGCGATGCATTGCCGCACGGCATATTCCACCACGCTTTGCGGCGCCACCACCTCCCGGCAAAGAGCCTGGGCCTGCAGCAGCTCATCCGCCTGGAACATCGCCGAAAGCTCCGGCTCCGTGGATGCGGTGGTGGCGCTGACCATCCGCATTTCATCCTCCGCCGGGAGGTAGTCCATCACGATGTTGAGCAGGAAACGGTCAAGCTGCGCCTCCGGAAGCGGGTAGGTGCCCTCGGACTCGATCGGGTTGCGGGTGGCCAGCACCACGAACGGCGACGGCAACGGCCGGGTGGCGCCGGCAATGGTGACCTGGCGTTCGCCCATGGCCTCCAGCAAGGCGGCCTGGGTCTTCGGCGGGGTGCGGTTGATCTCGTCGGCAATCACGATATTGGTGAAGACCGGCCCGCTCTGGAACCGGAAATGGCGGCTGCCATTGCCGTCGCCCTCCAGGATTTCGCCGCCGAGGATATCCGCCGGCATGAGATCCGGAGTGAATTGGATGCGCCGGAACCCCACCCCCAGCAGCCGGGCGATCGACCGTACCAGCTTCGTCTTCCCCAGCCCGGGCAGGCCGGTCAGCAGCGCGTGTCCGCCCGCCAAAAGCGTGATGAGGACCTGGCTGACCACCTCATCCTGGCCGATGAAGACCCGCGAGAGCTCCCGGCGCAGCAGCTGCATTTTCCCTGAAATCCGCGCAATCGCCCCAATGCCGTCAGATAAATTGATTGATTTTTCGTCTTTTGACATGTGATGTCGCGTTATGGCATTAAATTCTCCCGGAGCCGGCCGCCAAGCCATAAGATAACTTGTTTTTTCAATACCGGAAAAGGAATTCCAGCCTATGCCTCCACAATTCGTCTTCCAGATGCAGGGCATGTCCAAGTTTTATGGGGACAAGCCGATATTGCAGGATTTCTACCTCTCGTTTTACCTGGGGGCCAAGATCGGCATCGTCGGCGAAAACGGCGCCGGGAAATCGACGCTGCTGCGGATCATGGCCGGCCAGGACACGGAAATCATGGGCAGCGCGGCCATCACCAAGGGGATGCGGGTGCTGCTGGTGCCGCAGGAACCGCAGCTTGATCCGGAAAAGGATGTCCGCGGCAACCTCGAGGAGGCGATGGCGCCGATCCAGAAGCTGATCGACCGCTATGACGAGGTCATGGAGAAGATGGGCGACCCCGGCCTGTCCGAGAAGGAGACCGGCAAGCTCAACGACGAGTTCGATTTTCTGCAGAACGAGATCGACCGCCTGGACGGCTGGAATCTCGACCATCTGCTGGACGTGGCCAGCGAGGCGCTGGTGCTGCCGCCGGACCATGCCGATGTCACCCGCCTCTCCGGCGGCGAGCGCCGGCGGGTGGCGCTATGCAAGGCGCTGCTGGCCAAGCCGGATCTGCTGCTGCTGGACGAGCCGACCAACCACCTCGACGCCGAGACCATCGCCTGGCTGGAAAAGACCCTGCGCGAATATCCCGGCACCGTCATCATCGTCACCCACGACCGCTATTTCCTTGACAACATCACCAAATGGATTCTCGAGATCGAGAACACGCGCGGCATTCCGTTCGAGGGGAACTACTCCAGCTGGCTCAAGCAGAAGCAGGAGCGGTTGCGCCAGCAGGAGAAGAAGGAAAGCACCCGCCAGAAGATCCTGGCCCGCGAGCTGGAATGGCTCAACGCCACCCCGGCCGCCCGCCAGAAGCAGAACCAGGCGCGCATCACCCGGTACAACGAACTGGCATCCAGGGCCTTCGAGTTGGAGCGCGACGAGCTGACCATCCAGATCCCCCCCGGGCCTCGCCTGGGCGACAAGGTCCTTGAGGTCAGGCACCTCAGCAAGCGTTTTGGCGACGGTCCGCAGCTGCTTGACGACGTGAGCTTCACCGTCCCCCCCGGCGCAGTCGTCGGCATCATCGGCCCCAACGGCACTGGCAAGACCACGCTTTTCCGGATGATCATGGGGCTGGAGCAGCCCGACGGCGGCGAAATCGAGCTGGGCTCGACAGTACAGCTCTCGTACATCGACCAGAACCGCGACGAGCTGTCGGACTCCCGCAGCGTCTATGAGGAGATCACCGGCGGCCAGGAGAACCTCAACGTCGGCGGCAAGGTGCTCAATGGCCGCGCGTACGTGACCAAATTCAATTTCCGGGGCGCCGCGCAGCAGAAGCTGGTCGGCCAGCTCTCCGGCGGCGAGCGCAACCGCGTCCATCTTGCCAAGCTGCTGCGGCGGGGCGGCAACCTGATCCTGCTGGACGAGCCGACCAATGACCTGGATGTCAACACCATGCGGGTATTGGAGAATGCCATCATCGACTTCACCGGCTGCGCGATGGTCATCAGCCACGACCGCTATTTTCTCAACCGCATCTGCACCCATCTGCTGCTCTTCGACGGCAATGGCAAAGTCACCTGGTTCCCCGGCAACTTCGAAGACTATGCGGCCAAATACCTGTCAGACGACACGGGATATGAGCACCGTCGCGAAAAATACCGCCGTTTCTGAGCGTCCTGGCGTGACGGCGTCGGAGGAGTCGCGTCGGCGACGGCAGGCGGCGGCGATCTACAGCCGCCTGTCGCAGGTGATCGACCCGAAGCCGGAGCTGCTTTTCGGCAGCGTCTTCGAGCTGCTCATCGCGGTGGTGCTCTCCGCCCAGGCGACTGACCGCAGCGTCAATGCGGTCACCCGGCGTCTCTTCGCGCAGTGCCGCACGCCCCAGGATTATCTCGCGCTGGGTCAGGAGCGGCTGGAGGAGCTCACCCGCACCATCGGGCTGTACCGTGCCAAGTCCCGGTCGATCATCGGGCTGTGCCGGCAGCTGCTTGAACGCCACCACGGACAAGTCCCGGACCGCTTCGCCGACCTTGTCGCCCTGCCGGGCGTCGGCGTCAAGACCGCCAACGTGGTGCTCAACGTCGGCTTCGGCCAGCCGGTGATTGCGGTGGACACCCATATTTTCCGGGTCGCCAACCGCACCGGCCTTGCCTGTGCCAAGACCCCGGAGGCCGCCGGGCAGCTGCTCATGCGGCGGACGCCATCGCAGTATCTGCGCGACGCGCACCACTATTTGCTGTTGCACGGCCGCTACACCTGCACCGCCCGCAACCCCAAATGCGGCACCTGCCCGATTGCCGGGTATTGCCGTGCGCATACAGTCACCGGCAAAGACAGTACATTATGCGCGGGAAACGGGAACGGAGGCGGCAAGCTTGAGCGCAATGGCAATTCCAGATGACACACCCAGTTATGGCGGCCGTCCGCTGAAGGCATTGCAGCGATGTCTGGTAATCGGCGGCACCGGCTTCCTCGGACACGCGATCGCCGAGGAGCTGCATCGTCAGGGAGTGGCGGTGCGCACCTACAGCCGGCGCATCCCCGCCGACCTGGCCGCCTCCGGAGTCGACTGCCGCTGCGGGGACATCCGCGACCCGGCGGCGTTGCTGGAGGCGATGCGGGGCTGCCATACCGTCTTCCACACCGCGTCATGTTGCGACCTGTGGGGGGCGCGGGACAAATTCTTCTCCATCAATGTCGACGGCACCGCGAAGGTGCTTTCGTGCGCCCGCCAAGGCGCGGTGGAGACGCTGGTGTACACCAGCACTCCGAGCGTGGTGGTCGGCGACGGCGACATTGTCGATGGCGACGAGCGTCTGCCGTACGCGGATCATTTTTCATCGTGGTATCCGGCCACCAAGAAGATCGCGGAGCAGCAGGCATTGTCCGCCAATTGCGGCCTGTTGCGCACCTGTGCGCTTCGCCCCCACCTGATCTGGGGACGGCGCGACCCGCACATCCTGCCACGGATCGCCAGCGCCGCGGCCAGCGGCAATTTCCGCCAGATCGGCAATGGCGGCAATGTGGTGAGCATCACCCACATTTCCAATGCGGTGCACGGCCATCTGACCGCCGCGATGGAGCTATGCGGCCGTGCCGCCAACGCCGGCAAGGCCTACTTCATCTGCGACGAGTCGCAGGTCAATCTATGGCAATGGATCCGCGAGTACCTGGATTTGGCGGGACTGCCACCCATCCGCGGCGTCATCGGGCGGCACACCGCCTGGTGCATGGCGTGGCTGTGCGAGCTGACATCGCGGCTGTTCCGCAGCGAATTGCCGCCGAAGCTGACCCGCTTCATGGTGCGGCAGTTCACCCAGTCGCACTCATTCTCATGGCGCAACGCCAACCGCGACTTCGGCTATGCGCCAATCACCGGAAATGCCGCCGGGCTGGCGGAGGCCACCGGAAAAGCTCCGCCGGCATCCACCGGCACCCCAAGTGAAGAAAAACAGAACCGGCCATGAATTACAATTTCTACGACATCACCCCGCGGATCTTCCGCGCCGGCCAGAAGTGCGCCTTCACCATCCGCGCGCGCTACGAACAGCGCTTCTTTGCCGACGGTGATTTCCTTCTCCGCTACGTCCCCTGCGACGGGGTCTTCCCGGAGGACGGCCGCCCGGCGCAATGGGACCAGTTCCGCCAGATCGACACCGCCGCGCTTGCCGACAACCAGACCATGGAGGTGGAGTTCACCTTCTCCGCCGAAGGCGAGTACACCTTCCGGCTCTACAGGCGCGACGAGGATGGCGACGAGCGGCTGGTCATGCAGTTTGCAATGTACGCGCTGGAAGCGGATCTCTTCGCCCTGCGCCCATACAAAGGCGACATCCACAACCACTCCAGCTACTCGGAATGCGGTTGCCGCGACGACAACCCGCGCTATGTGGCGGCAATCGCCCGCTATTGCGGCCTGGACTTCCTCAGCATCAGCGACCACATGCAGCGCCTGCCGTCGGTGATCGCCATGGAATTCGTCGACTCCTTCAAGACCGACTACCGGCTCTTCCCCGCCCAGGAGATGCACATGCTGGGCGAGCGGGTATCAACCCTCTTCTGCCGGAACCGCTTCCTCTGCTACAACCACCTGGTGGCGTGGGGCGTCGAGGCGGATCTGGCGCGGGACATGAATGACAACTTCGAGGAGTACATGCTCGAGGTCACCGGCCGGGCCGCGGCCATCCATGACCCGTCAATGTCGGAGGACATGAAATTCATCTGCGCCGGGGCGGACTGGATCTGCGACCGGATCCACGAATATGGCGGCATGGTGGTCTTCTGCCATCCGTTCTGGAAGCCCAACGGCCGCTACAACCTCCCGGCGCCGGTGCGCGAATACATCCTGGCCAACCGCAAATGGGATGTGATCGAGGTGCTGCAAAGCGCCGACCACGACGACCCCTGCCACAATGCCGGCATCTGCCAGTCCATCAGCTGGTGGCAGGAGGCATCGATCAAGGCGGGAAGGATGCTGCCGCTGGTCGGCGTCACCGACACCCATGACGTCGAGGCGGGCGAGCGCGGCACGCGCTACACCCTGGTGTTCGCACCCAATTCATCCTACGCCGCGCTGCGCGAGGCCATGACCTGCGGCAACGCCCTGGGCGCGGAGCAAAATGGGCAGTCATGCATTTTCGTCGGCAAGCCGCGGCTGGTCAACTACGCCTATTTCCTGGCACGCGAGTACTTCCGCGAACATGACGACATCTGCCGCACAGAGGGATCGCTGATGCGCGAATACCTCAATGGCGGCTGCGACGCCAAAACGGTCTCGGACTATGCGGAAGGCCGCATCGAGCGGCTCTTCCGGAAGTACTGGCAGCCGTAAGCGGGGAAACGGAGCGCCGCGGATGACGATGGCAGCGCTGCCTCTCCCATCCGTTCCCCTCCCTCCGTTCTCCTCCGTTGCATTATATTAACGCGCTTTTCGCATGGTTTTCTCACTTGAATCCGTGGAGGCTGGCGCTTTTGCGCCATGATTTCGTCATTTTTTCGGCAGCGTGCTCCCGGTACGCTGCCCCAAAATCCCTCACTCTGACGCAGAATCACCAGCTTCACGGATCCAGGTCCCAATAACAGGGGGCAGCCGTCTCCGCAGAGTTTTTTGCTTTCGCCTATGAATTATGAAAAGGAAATATCACGTGCCAGGCTGGTGCTGGACGGCAAGGAGTACGAGCTGCCGGTGATCGAGGGCACCGAGGGCGAGCGCGCCATCGACCTGCGCAAGCTGCGCGCCGCCGCCGGCGTGGTGTCCTATGATCCCGGCATGGCCAATACCGGCGTGTGCGCCAGCAACATCACCTTTGTCGATGGCGAGAAGGGCATTTTGCGCTACCGCGGATACGATATTGACGACCTGGCGGAGCATTGCTCCTTCCTGGAGGTGGCCTATCTGCTGGTGCACGGCTTCCTGCCGACATCCACTGAATACAGCGCCTTCAGCAAGCTGATGAACCTGCATTCGATGCTGCATGAGGACATGCGCAACTTCTTTTCGCTCTACCCGGACCACGCCCATCCGATGGCGATCCTGTCGGCGATGGTGGTGTCGCTTTCGACCTTCTACCCGGAGCTGGAGCTAAGCCCCACCGAGGCGATCGACATCACTGTCGCGCGGTTGCTGTCGAAGCTGCGCACCATTGCGGCCTTCTCCTACAAGAAGAACATGGGGCAGCCGATCGTGTATCCGCGTTCGGACCTGAGCTACTGCGAGAATTTCCTGAACATGATGTTCCACACCCCGGTGAACGGCTATTCGCCGGATCCGGTGGTGACCAAGGCGCTCAACCAGCTGCTGATCCTGCATGCCGACCATGAGCAGAACTGCTCGACATCGGTGGTGCGTGCAGTCGGATCGTCGCATGCCAACCTCTATGCGTCGATTTCCTCGGGGGTCTGCGCGCTGTGGGGGCCATTGCATGGCGGCGCCAACCAGCAGGTGATCGAGATGCTGGAGGAAATCCAGCGCACCGGGGTGTCGGTGGCGTCGCTGATCGAGCGTGCCAAGGACAAGAACGACAGCTTCAAGCTCTATGGCTTTGGCCATCGGGTATACAAGACCTACGACCCGCGCGCCCGGATCGCCAAGCGGATCTGCAGGCAGATCATCTCGCACATGAGCGATCCGGACGACCCGCTGCTGGAAATCGCGATGGAATTGGAGTCGTTCGCGCTTTCGGATCCGTACTTCCAGGAGCGCAGCCTCTATCCGAATGTCGATTTCTACACCGGGCTGGCCTACCGTGCCATGGGCATTCCGACCAACATGTTCACGGTGATGTTCGCCATCGGGCGGCTGCCGGGGTGGATCGCCCAGTGGCTGGAGCAGCACGACTCGCCCGGAAGCCGCATCATCCGGCCGCGGCAGGTCTATATCGGGCCGACGCACCGTAGCGTCCCGGAGGCCCTGGCCAAGGAGCCGCACGGCACCCATGCGCCCGCCAATTTCACCGGATACGGCAACAACCACTAGCCCGGGCACGGCATGGGGATGATATAGAGCCCAATCAGAATGTCATCGCATGGCAAATCCATCCTGGGAGCACGGATGCTGGTGCGGTCGCTGGAGCGCGAGGGCGTGGAGCTGCTGTTCGCGTATCCCGGCAGCACCTCGATGCTGGTGCATCAGTGCCTGCTGGAGTCGCCGATCCGGGTGATATTGCCGCGCCACGAGCAGGGAGGCGGCTTCGAGGCGGAGGGATACGCCCGGGCGTCGGGGCGGCCAGGCGTATGCATGGCCACTTCCGGACCGGGGGCGACGAATCTGGTGACCGCGATTGCGGACGCCTGGATGGACTCGGTGCCGCTGGTGGCGATCACCTGCCAGGTCAACCAGCACCTGATTGGCAAGAATGCCTTCCAGGAGACGGATATCATCGGCATGACGCGGCCGGTGGTCAAGCACAGCCTGCTGGTGCTCCATCCGGAGGAGATCGCGCAGGCGGTCAAGGACGCGTTCTATCTTGCGGCCAGCGGCCGCCCCGGCCCGGTGGTGATCGACATCCCCACGGATGTCCTGCGGGGCGAATGCCCGGAGATCTTCCCGGAAAAGCCGTCGGTCCGTCCCCGGAATTGCGGTCTGGCCGAGCTTCCGGACGACACGCTGGAGGAGTTGCGGTCGTTGCTGCGGGAATCGAAGCGGCCGTGCATCTACGCCGGCGGCGGAGTGATCGCCGCCGGGGCTTCGGCGGCATTGCGGCAATTTGCGCAGTCCTACCGCATCCCGGTGGCGACCAGCCTGATGGGCATCGGCGCTTTTCCGGAAAACGACGCCCTCTCGCTGAAATTCCTGGGCATGCACGGCTCGTACGCCGCCAACTACGCGGTGCATGAGTGTGATCTGCTCATCGCCGTCAGCGTGCGCTTCTCCGACCGGGTGACCGGCGACATCAAGCGCTTTGCGCCAATGGCGACCATCGTCCATGTCGACATTGACGAGTCGGAGATCAACAAGAACAAGCACGCGGATCTTGCGGTGGTCTGCGATGCGCGGGTTTTCCTGGACGCGCTGTTGCGCGAGCCATTTGTCTGCGGCACGGACGAATGGCGGCGGCGGGTGGCCTCCTGGAAGCACGACCATCCCTTCCAGTTCATCGCGGAGGGTGACGGGATCACCGTTCCGGAGGTGGTGCGCACGCTCCACCGGCTCACCGGCGGCGAGGCGACGGTGGTCACGGGCGTGGGGCAGCACCAGATCTGGACCGCGCAGTTCTTCAATTTCAGCCGTCCGCGGCAGCTGCTCACCTCGGGCGGCCTGGGCGCGATGGGCTTCGGGTTGCCGGCGGCAATCGGCGCGGCGCTGGCCGGCACCGGCGGATCGCCGGTGGTCCTGCTGGATGGCGACGGCTCCTTCCAGATGAACATCCAAGAGCTGGCCACGCTGTTTGGCACCGGCGTGCCGGTCAAGATCGTCATCCTGGACAACCAATGCCTGGGGATGGTCGCGCAATGGGAGGACCGTTTTTTCCACGGGCATCATGCCGACACCGACCTGCGGCAACCGAAGGCCGGCGGCAGCTATCCGGATTTCTGCGCCATTGCGGCCGCCTACCGGATCGCCTCGGCTGAGGTGTCGCAGCTGCCGCGGCTGGAGGCGGCGATGCGGGCGATGCTGGACTCGCCCGGAGCCTATCTGCTCCGGGTCACCACCGTCCGCGACAACCATGTCCTGCCGATGATTCCCGCCGGCAAGACCTGTGAAGACGCCATTCTGGCGTAGTTTCCCGAAACAACCCCACCGATTCCGGCAGTCCCCAAGGCCGTGCGGCGCATCCGCCGCCGTCCCCCGGCTGCCGTCTACAGATCAAGCTTATGAAAGTACTGGTTCCTGAAGCGCAGATTCAGCAGCGTGTCCGTCAGCTGGCGGACGAAATCGGCAAATACTATGCCGGACGGCATTTCACCATGGTGGCGCTGGTCAATGGCGCGATGTTCTTCGCCGTGGACCTCGCACGGGCGTTGAAGGGGGATTTCTTCATCGACACCATTGCGGCCTCCAGCTATTCCGGCGAGCGTTCGACGGGATGCATCCGCTTGCGCGGCAACACCAAGCTGCCGGTCAAGGATTGCGATGTGCTGCTGGTCGACGGCGTATTGGACACCGGCCTGACCCTGGTTTCGCTCTACGAGGAGATGAAATCCCGCGGCGCCCGCGAAGTCAAGACCGCGGTGCTGGTGTCCAAGAAGGTGGTGCGCCACCCGAAGGCCAGGGATTTCACCGCCGACTGGGTCGGCTTTGAACTGCCCAACGAGTACCTGGTCGGCTGCGGGATGGACAACAATGAGGCGGATCGCCAATTGACCAGCATTTGCGCGGTCGAGGATGGCGACCGGTAGATGGCATCCCCTCACCGGGGAGGGCAGGAAACTCTGCACAGGGACAGCTTTTCTTCATCATGGTGGACAGGATACAGGAATTATCCGGAAAGCGGGTGGCGGTGCTGGGCGCGGGGATAAGCGGCATTGCCGCGGCGCGCCTGGCGCGCGCCAGCCACGCCGGGCAGGTCGTGCTGCTGGATGAGGCTGATGGCGGGCGTTTCGGCGATTTGCCGCAGCAGCTGGCATCGGAGGGCATTGTCATGCATTGCGGCGATGCCGCGCGCGGCCATGACGGCGCCTGTGACCTGGCGGTGGTCAGCCCCGGCGTGCCGCTGGCAGGCGCGCTGGCCACCGCCATCCGCAGCCGTGCGGGGCAAATCCAGGGCGAGCTGGAATTCGCCTTCCGCTATTGTCCGTGGCCGGTCTATGCGGTGACGGGGACCAATGGCAAGACGACCACGGTGGAGCTGCTGGTTTCCTGCCTGAAAAGCGTGGGCCGCAAAGTGATCGCCGGCGGCAACATCGGCCTGCCGCTTTCGCAGGTCGTGCTGGACAATCCCCCGCTGGATTGCGTGGTGGCGGAGGTGAGCAGCTTCCAGCTGGAATGCGCGCCGCGATTCCATCCTTCGCTGGGAATCCTGCTCAATGTCACGCCCGACCACCTCAACCGCCATGGCACGCTTGACAACTACCGCGCCATCAAGACCCGGATGCTGGAGCAGATCGCCTACTGCGGCCATGCAGTCTGCAACGCCGCGCTGGACCGTTTTGTGCGCTACCCGCAGGGGGTGGGGAGATCGCGGATCTGGAGTCCCGGCGAATACAACGCGCAGGCCGCGATGCCGGAAGTGCGGGATTTTGCGGTCACGGCGCAAGGGGTCTCGGAGATCGGCCCGGATGGCGCGGAAAAGACGCTGATCAACCGATCGTCACTGCAATTGCGGGGCAACCACAACCTGCAGAACGTGGCGGCGGTGATTGCGGCCATGGGCGCCTTGGGGTTTGAGCTGCCAGCATACCGCATGGCGCTGGAGAATTTCCAAAGCGGCGCCCACCGCATCCAGACGATCGCCTCCGCAAATGGCGTCACCTACATTGACGATTCCAAGGCGACCGACGTCGATGCGCTGATCCAGGCATTGCGGACCATTGGCCCGTCGGCGGGGAAAAATGTCATCCTCATCGCCGGCGGCCTTGACAAGGGGTGTTCGCTTTCGGAGGTAAAATCCGAATTAAGAATGTATGTTAAGGGCATTTACCTGATTGGCCAATGCCGCCATCGCCTGGCTGGGGAATGGGGTGAGCACGCGCCATGTGTGGAATGCGACACCATCGAGCAGGCGGTGGAGCTGGCCTCGCAAGGCGCGTCAAGCGGCGACACGGTGCTGCTCTCGCCTGGCTGTGCCAGCCAGGACCAGTTCCGGGACTACGTGGAGCGCGGCGAGCGCTTCCGCAATGCGGTGGAGGCGCAGACGGCGGCAAGGTAGCGCCGGCGGCACCGGGCTTCAGGGTGGCGGGCTTCAGCAGATATTTAGGAACATCCTTTGGGGAACACTTGAAAATGAATCACTTTGTCAAAATTGGCGGATGCGCTGCACTGGCGGCGCTGTTGTTTTCGGCCAGCGGCTGCGCCACGAGCAAGCCGCAGCCCCAGGGCGACTACTCGGGCATTCTGAGCAACCGCGGCATTCTGCCGCCGACCATGGTGGGCGCGGCGCATCATCGCAATGTCGCGGCGCGTCCGGCGGCGCCGGCGAGGAAGGCCGGTTCCGACGCGGGATTCGCGTTGCCGTCCGAGGACGACGACGCCTTTGCGCTGGCTCCCGAGGAGTCGGCGCAAAAGCCGGCGGCTTCCGGAGCCGTGGCGCCGGAGGCGCCAGCCAAGCCATCGGCGGCGGCAATGCCGGTTGCGCCGCCGGACGGACGGCAGGTGCCTGATTTCGGCGGCAAGGGCGGCAAGGCCGCCACGGCCGCAGGCGCCTCCACCTATGTCGTGCAGAAGGGCGACAGCATTTCGCGAATTGCGCATCGGCACGACATCAAGACCGCCGAGCTGCTGGCCATGAACCCCGCAGTCAAGGACGCATCGAAGATCCAGGTCGGCCAGAAGCTCAGCGTCCCCGGCGGCGCCAAGGCTGCTGACAACGGCGCCGCGGCCGTCAATGGCAAAGGCGACACGGCGGCAAAGCCAGGCGCATCGGAGAAGATCCCCGCGGATGGCATCTACACCGTGGCGGCCAATGACTCGCTTTGGACGATCGGACGGCGCTTCGGGGTCAGGCGCGATGACATCCGGAGCTGGAACAACCTCGCCAGCGACAAGCTGAAGGTGGGCCAGATGCTCAAATTGCGCCCGGATGCGAAGTTGCCGGCCAGCGCCGCCAGCGCCGCCAATGGCAAGGCCGCCACCCCGCCGAAGCCCGCCGCCGATGCGTCACCGGCCGCGCCCGTGACCCCCCAGCCGGCCCCGGCCGCCCCGGTGCCCCCGGAGGGTGCGGACGGTTCCACGGCAGTCGAGCCGCCGGTGGTCACCCCCGCGCCAGCCGCGCCGGCCAACGTGATTGAATGGAGCGTCACTGATCCCTCCGACACCATCGAGACCATTGCGCATGTCTGGAATTGCTCCGTCGAGGAGCTGTTGCGGCTCAATCCCGGCATCAAGACCAATGCCGACCTGAAGATCGGCACGGTCATCAAAGTCCCGGTGGCCGCTTCCGCCGAATAGCCAGCCCTGCCCCGGTGGTAGGCGTCATCATCCCGGCGTATCGACCCATGGGAAACCGCATCAACCAGGAGCAGCGGAATGCACTGATATTGGATCGCGCCCGGCGGCTGTTCAGCGAGCTGGGCTATCCGGAGGTGTCGTTGAAGCTGGTGGCCAGCCGGTGCGGATTGAGCCGGACGGTGATCTACCGCCACTACAAGAGCAAACGGGAGCTGTTCGACAGCGTCATCACCGGCATTGCGGCCGACCTGGGGCGGAAATTCCGTGCCGAGGTCAATTTGCATCCGGAGCTTTCCTGCGCCGGGAAGATCCAGATGGTGATGATGGATGTCCTGGACGTGATGGCGGACAACATCGGGCTGCTGGACGCCATCACCGAGTATCTGATCGATCAGCGGCGGCAAGGCGAAAGCGTCGCCCGGCGGGTCCGCCGCCACACCCTGGCCCTGCGCCGCACGCTGGTGGATCTGGTGCGCGAGGGCATCGACCGCGGCGAATTCCGGAATGTCCAATGCAACTTGGTGGGCGACATCTTCTTCGGGCAGCTGGAGTCCGCGGCATTGCAGCTGGCGGTGACCCAGACGGCCAACATCGAGGCCATCAAGAGCACGATCGCCATGTCGCTGTACTGCCTGAAGCTGAATCCGTGATGAATTGCCTGGTCATCATCCCGACTTACAACGAGGCGGAGAATCTGCCGCGGCTGCTGCCCGCGCTTTTCGCCGCCGCGCCGGAGGTGTCGGTGCTGGTGGTGGACGACTCCTCGCCGGATGGCACCGGCAGGATTGCGCGTCAGCTCGCCGATGGCGCTCCGGGGCGGATCTTCCTGCTGGAGCGGCCGGCCAAAAGCGGCCTGGCCAGCGCCTATTTGCAGGGCTTCGCCTGGGGCATGGAACGTCAATACAGCCACTTTCTGGAGATGGATGCCGATTTTTCCCATGATCCGCGCCATGTGCCGGAGCTGCTGGCCGCAGGAGCCCAGCGCGATGTGGTGATCGGCTCGCGCAACATCCCCGGCGGCGCGGTGACGGGGTGGAGCGCGCTGCGCAACTTCATCTCCAAGGGCGGGTCATGGTACTCGCGGATGATCCTGGGCTGTCCGATCCGCGACCTTACCGGCGGATTCAACCTGTGGAGCCGCCATGCCCTGGAGGCGATCGGGCTGGACTCGGTCATCTCGCGCGGCTACGCCTTCCAGGTCGAGATGAAATACCGTGCCTGCTGCAAGGGGCTGTCATGGCAGGAAGTCCCGATCGTCTTCCGGGATCGCACCTGCGGCAAATCCAAGATGAGCCGGAAGATCTTCCTGGAGGCGCTTTTCAAGGTCTGGAGGTTGCGCTGGACTGTCAGACGGAAAAAGGGGGGAAAATGAACGACGAAATCGCGCAATCCGAATTGGAGCAACTGCTGGCCAAGCTGGGAGTGAGTACCCGCGACTGCGATTTTGCGACCTTCCGCAAATGCGTGCGCGACGCCATCAGCAAAGGCGAGGAGGCCTTTCGCGCCCCGAAATCGAAATTCTGGCAGGACGAGCTCATCGAGTCCATGGTCGACCCGCATTCGTCGGTTTTGGACATCGGCTGCGGGCAGGGCGATTTGCTGGAACGGCTGGCGGCGCATCGCCGTTCGCAGGTTCAGGGCATCGAGCTCTCGCAGGAGAACGTCATTTGCTGCATCGAGCGCGGCATCCCGACCTATCATGGCAATGCCGAGACCGCGATTGGCGAATTTCCGGACCTGAGCTATGATTACGCCGTGTTGGAGAACACCGTCCAGACCCTGCAGAATCCGCTTTACATCCTCAACGAGCTGCTGCGGGTTGCCCGCCGCGCCTTCATTTCCTTCCCGAATTTCGCCCATTGGCAGATCCGCCTGGCCTTCAGCCTGGGAGGGCGGATGCCGGTGACCCCCAGCCTGCCCAGCACCTGGTACAATACCCAGAACATCCACCTTTGCAGCATCAACGACTTCGTGGACTGGACCCGGAGTGCCGGCGTACGGGTCATCCGGGCCTGGGCGCTGGCCAACGGCGAGGTCATAGAATATCGTCCGGAGCACAACCTGATCTCCGAACACGCGCTCTTCATGGTGGAGAAAAAAACGGGGCGTTGCGGCTGAGACCGGAAGGCGCCGACCATCCCCGATTCCACTCGGCGCGGGGATGCCTTCACGGCGCACTGGCAGCGCCATTCCCCCCCCCCCGGAACGCCGGCAGCCAGCCATCCCTTCTGAAGCAGTCCCCCCTGCGGATTTCACCGCTTCAGGACAATAGACAACCAAAAACAACCAACCAGCTAGGAATTCCCTGATCATGGCAGACAAATCGATTGGCACCGAGTCCTTTGCGACTGAGGTGAAAAAGAAGGTCACCAAAAAATTGCGCTGGGCATTCATTGGCACCGGCGGCATCTCCGGGACCCATATCGCCGCGCTGAGGCATATCCCGGAGGTGGAGATTGTCGCCGGATGCGACATCAAGCCCGACCGCCTGGAGTGGTTCAAGCAGCAGCCTGGATGCCAGAATGCCCGGGTGTACACCGATTACAACGAGATGCTCAAGGCGGAAAAGAAGAACCTCGACGCCGTCGATGTCTGCACGCCGAACGGAGTGCATTGCCCGGCGGTGCTGGCGGCGCTCAAGGCCGGCTTCCATGCCTACACCGAAAAGCCGATGGCGATGAATCCGGCGGAGTGCCAGCAGATGTGCGACGCCGCCAAGAAGGCCAGGAAGCTGCTCGGAGTCGGCTTCCAATACCGCCATCATCCCTCGACTGAGATGTTCATGCGCGCATGCAACGAAGGGCTCATCGGCGACATCATGTACGTGAAGGTCCACGCCATGCGCCGCCGTGGCGTCCCCAACTGGGGCGTCTTCGGTCAGAAGAAGCTCCAGGGCGGCGGCCCGATGATCGACATCGGGGTGCACATGATCGAGAGCGCGCACTACGCCATGGGCGAACCCAAGCCGGTGGCCGCCAGCGGCAATACCTGGACCTTCCTTGGCGACAAGAAGAGCAAGGTGGTCTCTCCATGGCCGAACTGGGACTACAAGACCTACACCGTCGAAGACCTCGCGGTCGGACAGGTGCGCTTCGAAAATGGCGCGCTCATGCAGATCGAGTCGTCTTTCTGCTCGCATATCGACAAGGACCTCCTGAGCTGGGAGATCATGGGGACCAAGGGCGGCTTCAGCTGGTCGGACCACGAGCTGTATACCGATCTGGCCGGAACCATGGTCAATGTCACCCCCGGATATCTCCCCGAGGCCAATTTCGAGACCCTCTTCACCGCCAAATTGCAGAATTTTGTCGACGGCATCCTCAATGGCACGCCGCTGCGGGCGCCGGGCGAGGAAGGCATGGTGGTCCAGAAGATCATCGACGGCATCTACCGGTCCGCCGAAAAACATGGCGCCGAGGTCAAGATCTGCTGATCGCGAGCTGCTTTTTTGCGTTGGTGGCGCGGATTTCCCACACCCCGCGCCGCCAACGGCTTTTGTACACCGCACCACCCAAGAGAGGAGAAGAATGCCATGGCATCGGATACTGTGAAATGCCCGCATTGCGAATGCCGGGTCCGGCTGGATGAAGTCGAAAAGGAAGACGGCATCTGCCCGGAATGCGGCCAGCTGGTGATGGCCTCCAATCTCGCCTATGATTTCCCCGACGAGTCCGATGACTTCGATGAGATGAATGGCGAATTCGAGGATGACGAGAACGATGACGATATCAGCGACGACGAGGATGACGAAAACCCTGACATGCTCGATGAACTCAATGAAGAACTGGAGGTCGACGACCCGGAGATGCAGGCGGAAATGCCGTCTGGCGGCGCCCGCCGCGGCCGCCCCGGACGCAAGAAGCGCCGGTAGGGACGGCAAATAAGCAAGGACGCCATTTACCCTCCGTTCACCCTCCGATTGCCCTCCGTTTGCCCTCCGTTTACCCTCCGTTTTCCGCATAATGTCCGATTCCGACGATTTATTCACCTCATCCAATGCCGGCAATTATGATGCGGGTGCCATCCGCACGCTGGATGCGCGCAGGCACATCCGGATGCGCCCGGGGATGTACATCGGTCAGGTCGGAAATGGCGATCACTTTGCCGATGGCATATACATCCTGCTCAAGGAGGTGATCGACAACTCGGTGGACGAGTTCACCATGGGGTGCGGCCGGCGGGTGATTGTGACGATAGACGATGACGGCATGGTGGTCTCGCGCGACTTCGGGCGCGGCATTCCCCTGGACAAATTGCGCGACTGCGTCTCCAAGGAGTTCACCGGCGGCAAATTCAACCCGGATGACGACGGCAGCCAGCGGGTCTTCAACAGTTCCATCGGCATGAACGGCATTGGCCTGAAGGCCACCAACTTCCTCTCGGAGGAATTTGAGGCCACCAGCTGGCGTGACGGGAAATACATGACAGTGCGGTTTCGCGAGGGCCAGTTCGTCAGCCAGAGCAAAGGCAGCGCGCCGGACGAACCCAACGGCGTGCGCATCCGCTTCCGCCCGTCGCAGCAGATCTTCCCGGGATTCCATTTCGACCCCAAGATCGTCAAGCGTCGTTTCCAGCACTATGCCTGGCTCAACGCCGGCCTCTCGCTGGAAATCAACGGCGAGAAATTCTATTCGCGGCGGGGGTTGCTCGACCTGATGGACGACAAGCTGGAAGGCAGTGCGCTCTACGAGGTCATCAGCCATAAGGGCGAAAACCTCTCCTTTGCCTTCTGCCACACCAACTCCAGCTCGGAGAACTACTACTCCTTCGTCAATACGCAATACACGGCGGATGGCGGCATCCACCTGGCGGCGTTCAAGGAAGGCGTGGTCAGGGGCATCAACGAGATGGCGCCCAAGGACAAGCAATATGAGCCCGACGACATCCGCGCGGGGCTGTTCGGCGCCATTTCCTGGCGGATGAACGACCCGCAGTTCGAGTCGCAGACCAAGAACAAGCTGACCAGCACCGACTGCCGCGGCGCCATCGCCGGCGAGGTCAAGGCCGCCGTGGTGGATTTCCTCTACCGTCATCCGGATCACAAGGCCGCGATCTTCGACAAGATCGAGAAAAACGCGGCAGTCCGCCGGGAAATCCAGAAGATCAAGAAGGCCAGCAAGGAGCGTGCGGAACGGTCATCGCTGCGCATCAAGAAGCTGCGCGACTGCAAATACCACTTCAACGAGGCCGGCAGCTACAAGAAGGTGGCGGACAATGACCGCTGCCAGGAGACGATGATCTTCCTCACCGAGGGCGACTCCGCCGCCGGCTCCGTCGGATCGGCCCGCGACGCCAACACCCAGGCGGTATTCGCATTGCGCGGCAAGGTCGAAAACTGCTACGGGCTCTCCAAGGCGGCGCTCTTCGAAAACGAGGAGCTCTACGGGATCATGCAGGCGCTGGGCGCCGAAGACAACCTCGAGGACCTGCGCTACGCCAAGGTGGTGATTGCGACCGACGCCGACAGCGACGGCATGCATATCCGACTGCTGCTGATCACCTTCTTCCTGACCTTCTTCCCGCAGCTGGTCTCCTCCGAGCATCTCTATGTGCTGGAGACGCCGCTGTTCCGGGTGCGCAGCCGGAAGAACAAGGAAAACACCATCTACTGCTATAACGAGAAGGAACGCGACGGCGCGGCGCGGAAAATCGGCCGGGATGTCGAAATCACCCGCTTCAAAGGCCTGGGCGAGATCGACCCCGGGGAGTTCGGCCAGTTCATCCGGTCGGAGACGATCCGCCTGAAGCTGGTCGCGGTGGACCACGCCCGGGATCTGGACTCGCTGCTGCGTTTCCTCATGGGAAAGAACACCCCGGAACGCCGGGAGTATATCATGCAGAACCTGGTCTGACGGGAAGAGCCTGTCCTGTCGAAAAAACGGCGGCGGCATGGCACGGCACCACCCCGCGAATCCGCCGGGAGTATCGCAGCCTTCACGCAAAACCGGCCCGGAGGGGCGCGGAAATGTCATGGAACTGCGGGACAGCACACTGGCTTAAAGAAATTATATTAAGCGCATGTTTATCGACAAGACGACAATCAAGGTATGCGCCGGCCATGGGGGGGCGGGCAGCATGAGCTTTCATCGTGCCAAATTTGTCCCGAAGGGCGGGCCTGACGGCGGCGACGGCGGCAGGGGCGGCGATGTGATCCTGTGCGCCAGCCATTCGGAGTCCAGCCTCATCGACCTGCGTTTCCAGACGACCTGGAAGGCCGAGCGCGGAGTGGACGGCGCCGGACAGCAGATGAATGGGCGGCGGGGCGCGGACTGCCGCATCAAGGTCCCGATGGGGACGCTGGTGTTTGATGCCGACACCGACGTGCTGCTCTGCGACCTCAAGGAAGACGGCCAGGAGTTCGTGGCGGCACGGGGCGGCAAGGGTGGCCTGGGAAATCTGCACTTCGTCTCCTCCACCAACCGCGCGCCGCGGATCTGCCAGCCGGGACTGCCGGGAGAGGAACGCAGCCTCGAGCTGGAGCTGAAGCTCATTGCGGATGTCGGGCTGGTCGGCTTTCCCAACGCCGGCAAATCCACCCTGCTGGGCGCGGTGTCCAAGGCGCATCCCCGGACCGCGCCCTACCCCTTCACCACCCTCCAGGCGAATGTCGGAGTGGTCGACACCGCGGATTACCGCCGGATCACGATCGCGGACATCCCCGGGCTCATTGACGGCGCCCACCGCAATGTCGGGCTGGGCGAGGCCTTCCTGCGCCACATCGAGCGCTGCCGGCTCTTCTGCTATGTTCTGGACATGGCGGGGGTTGACGGCCGGGACCCGGTCGAGGATCTGTCGGTGCTGCGCCGGGAATTGGAGCTTTACGACCCGGGGATGAGCGCCCGGCCGTTCCTGATCGCGGCCAACAAGATCGACCTGCCGGAATCGGATGACAACCTGCGGCGCCTGCGGGAGTCGGAGCCGCCGGGAACGGTGATTGTGCCGTTGTGTGCGGAACTGCAGGAGGGCACGGCCTCGCTGGTGGAGACCATGCAGCGGATGCTTGACGAGCTGCCGCCGGAGGACGAGGCGGCGACACGGCGCATCCTGGCCCGGCATCACCGCACGCTGGCGGAGCCGGATGCGCTCAAGCAGGACGCCTTCTCGGGCTGGGATGGCTGACGCGATGAAGGCGCTGAATCTGCAAATCCTGGCGTTCGCCATCACGGCATTGGCGGCGGCGATGATGTCCCTGCTTGCGCAGGCGACCCGCAAATCGCTGCGGCGCAGCCTGCCCCTGGACGGTCCGGAGGAGTCGCGCCCGGTGGTCAAGCCGGGACTGCTCAACCCGGTCCAGGAGATCCTGCTGGGAATGCTCTTCACCGTCAGTACGCCGTTCTTCGCCCTGTGGTGCGTGATGGGCACCGGACGGATCAAGGCCGCATTGGCGGTGGCGCTGCTGACTGCGGCATTGACCAGCTACGGGACCTTCGTCCGCCGCCGCGACGCCCTCGACAGCCTGGGCGGCGCGGTGCGCGAGGCCCCGCGGATCCGCCGGCAGCTGGCCTTCTTCTCTGTGGCGCTTTTTCTGTTTCTGACTGGCCTGGTGGTCGCCGCCGCGACCTTGGCCAGGCACTTCGGCGCAGCCGCGCCAGCCGCATGACGCCTTCACCGGCCGCGCGGCCCACCCCTTGACAGGAGATTTCTGCAATCATGTACGTCGGAAGAATTGTTGCCGTCGGGCGCACCCCGCAGGGGACGGGCGCCGCCATGTACCGGGTGTCGTCGCGGTCATTCCCCAACCGGATGAGCGTGATCAACCCGCAGACGCATTCGGTGTCGATCGTGCCCAAGCCGGGATTCGAGTCGGACCTGTCCCGCAATCCGTATATCGCCTACAACTGCCTGAGACAGGCCAACGGCATGGCCATTGTCTCCAACGGCTCGCAGACGGATCCGGTGACGGAGAAGATCGCCGCCGGGGTGCCGCCGCGCGACGCCCTGGCCGGCGTGATGCTGGCCATGGACTACGAGCATGACAGCCTGGACACCCCGCGCATCACCGGCGTGGTGACTCCGGATGGCGCGCACGGATGGCTGGCGATTGTGCGCAAGGACGCGTTGCTGGTGCGTGAATTCGCGCTCAATCCGGGCGAGGCCTACTATGTATGCACCTACGATCGCAATGACCCCGGCGCCGCCCAGCGCGAGCCGGATTTCACTGCGGCGGATGCGGCGGGGGCCTGCGATTTCATTCTTGGCGGCGGCGTCTTTGCGGAATTTGAAAAGCCGGTGTCGGCCGCATGCGCGGTCTGGCATGAAGCCGGCGGCTTTGAGGTCTCAATCAAGTAACCCCCGGTGGCGCCCATGAACATCAGGAACATCATCCGGCTGGCGCAGGTCATGAACGAGCATGGCCTCACGGAAGTGGAGATCAAGGAGGCCGACAGTTCGGTGCGGCTTTCGCGGGCGGTGAATGCGGCTGCGGCCGCGCCCCACGCCGCCGGCGGCTTCACTGCGGCGCTGACCATCGACCAGGAGGAAAAGGACGGGAACGCCGCGGCGGAGGAGGCCGCAGAGGCCGCGCCGGACGCCGCCTACATCACCGCGCCGATGCCGGGGACATTCTTTGCCTCGGCGGCGCCGGGCGATGCCCCATACGTCACCGAAGGCTCGGCGGTCACCCCCCAGACAGTGGTATGCATTGTCGAGGCCATGAAGGTGATGAACGAGGTCAAGGCCGAGTGTTCGGGCACGATTGCACGGGTGCTCGTCGAAAATGGCACGCCGGTGGAATATGGCCAGCGGCTCTTTGAAATCCGCTAGGGGGGGGGATGCATGGCGCGCAAAGACCCCCTCACCGCGGATGAATTGTCGAAGCACAAGCTGCTGATTGCCAACCGGGGCGAGATCGCCCTGCGGATCATCAGGGCCTGCCGGGCGCTGCAATTGCCGGACATCCTGGTCTTTTCCGAGGCCGACCGCGAGTCGCTGCCGGTGAAGATGGCGGACGAGGCGATCTGCATCGGCGCGGCGCCGGCCGCCGAGAGCTACCTGCGGATGGAACGCATCCTCAGCGCCGCGGTGATCTCCGGGGCGACTGCGATCCATCCCGGCTATGGCTTCCTTTCGGAAAACCACCACTTTGCCCAGATCTGCCAGGACATGGGGATCATCTTCGTCGGACCCTCGCCGGCGGCCATCGCCCAATTGGGCGACAAGGCGGCGGCGCGCAAGACCATGCTGGAGGTCGGGGTGCCGGTGATCCCCGGCTCGGAGGGCACGGTCGGCGACATCCACGAGGCCCTGCAGTGGGCGGAGAAAATCGGCTACCCGGTGATCCTCAAGGCCGCCGCCGGCGGCGGCGGGAAGGGCATGCGGGTGGCCGCGGACGCCAACCAGCTTTCCAAGGCCTTCCAGACCGCCACTGCGGAGGCGAAGGCGGATTTCGGCAATCCGTCGCTCTATCTGGAAAAATATCTGGCCATGCCGCGCCATGTCGAGGTCCAGATCATCGCCGACAACTACGGGAAGGTGCTCTGCCTGGGGGAGCGCGACTGCAGCTGGCAGCGCCGCCACCAGAAGCTCATTGAGGAAAGCCCATGCCCGGTGCTGGGAGAGGAGGTGCGGCAGCAGATGTACGCCGCGGCGGAAAAGGCCGCCCAATCGGTGAAGTACACCGGAGTCGGGACGGTGGAATTCCTGCTGGAGCCGCAGACCGGCGAATTCTATTTCATGGAGATGAACACGCGGCTGCAGGTGGAGCATCCGGTGACGGAGGCAATCTGCGGCATCGACCTGGTGGCGGCGCAGCTGCGGGTGGCGCTGGGCGGGGCGCTGCCCTGGAAGCAGGGCGATGTCGTCCGCCGTGGCCATGCCCTGGAAATCCGGATCAACGCAGAAGACCCGGAGCACAATTTCGCGCCATTCCCCGGACGGGTGGCCTTCTACCAGCCGCCTGGCGGCCCCGGCGTGCGGGTGGACTCGCATCTGTATACCGGCTATGTCATTCCGCCATATTATGACAGCCTGGTCGCCAAGCTGATCGTCAGCGGCCAGGACCGTCAGACCGCGCGATTGCGCGCCCTGACGGCTCTGGACGAACTGGCCATCGACGGCGTCAAGACCACCCGTGATTTCGCCCGGAAAATCATCGAGAGTCCGGAGTTCATCTCCGGAGACTACAACACCGGAACCCTGGAAAAACTGGGATAGCCTTGGCGTCAAGGAATCGCGCATCATGCAAAAGCTCCGACTGATCCTGGTTTTCGCATTCGCCTGTCTCCTGGGCGGCGCCGCCCCCACCCCGGGGGAGTTGCGGCTGGATGCCGACGAGGTGGCCCATGAAACCGCCAGTCGGCTCACCATCGCCCGGGGCGCAGTCGAAGTGCACTATGGCGACATGGTGCTCAAATGCGACGAGGCGCGGGTGGACCAGACCACCGCGGATTTCACCGCCAACGGCAATGTCGTGATCACGATGGGCGACGGCACGGCCTGGCGCTCGCCGGCGCTGAGGGGCAATTTCGCCCGCAAGGAGATCGCCTTCGGCCCCTATCGCCTGGATGGCGCCGTCTGGCACGCCGGCGGCCAGGGCGGCCATACCGCCGGCGACGGCTCGCGGGTGCTTGAAAACGCCTGGCTGTCCACCTGCGACTGCGAACATCCGCACTACTCGATCGGCGCCAGGAAGATCGTCTATCATGAGCAAGACCGCACCTTCACTGCGCACCATGCGGTGATCCGGCTCTTCGGAATGCCGGTCTTCTACCTGCCATACCTCCATGGCTCCACCGACAACACCACCGGAGTAGTCATCAAGCCCGGATATTCCGGCAAGCGCGGCGCCTATCTGCGGCTGGGCCGCGTCTGGCAGCATGGCGAACATGGCGACAGCCAGCTGTTCACCGACCTGATGAGCAAGCGCGGCATCGCCCTGGGCGAAAGCACCCGCTACAACAACGGCACGCGGGAAATCGCCACCGACCTCTATGGCCTGCATGACCGCGACACCGCCGAGACCGAGCCCGGCTGGGACCGGCGCTTCAAAAGCCGCGATGACCGCTACCGGCTGCATCTCTATTGGCGCGAGCAGCTCGCCGGCAACTGGACGCTGCGGCTCAATTACGACCGCCTCTCCGACATTTCCATGCTGGAGGACTGGTTCCGGCGCGACTACCGCCACTGGCACCAGCCCAAGTCCTTCCTGGATCTGGAATACGCCGGCCGGTGGTTCAATTTCGGAGTGGATCTGCGCCCGCGGGTCAATGACTTCTATTCCGTGGGCGAGCGCCTGCCGGAGGCGCGCTTCGAGATCCCGCAGCTGCGGCTGGACGACGATCTGCCGCTGAGCTATTCGTCGCAGACCGCCGCCGGATACTACTCGATGAAGTGGCGCGACCATGACCGCCCGCGCCGGGATTTCATCGACCCGCTGCATTACGACCCGCAGCTGCACGGCGATCCTGCGGACTACCAGTCATTCCGGGCGGACACCCTCCACACCTTCAAGATGCCGCTGGACCTGGGGAACGCCATCACCCTCACGCCGCGGGCCAGCTTCCGGGCCACCGCCTATTCGCGCACCAGCAAGCGCAAAGTCAGCGAGGAGGAATTGGCCGATGCCATCGACGCCGACAACCCGGACCGCCCGCGCATCGCCAGCCCCGTCGTCAATTATGACCGCGATGGCGGCAGCCGCACCCGTTTTGCCGCCGAATTCGGAATGGAGGCCCGTACCAAGCTGATCAGCGACTGGGCCCAGGATCTGCAATGCCGATGGCTCGGGATCAACGCCGTGCGCCATGTGATCGAGCCATACGCCAACTACACCTTCGCGCCGGAGCCGACCGTAGACCGCGACCACCTGTACTTCTTCGATGAGACCGACCGCCTGACCCGGCAGAACTTCCTCCGCCTGGGAGTGGATCAGCGCTGGCAGACCATCGGTGAAAACAACTCCGCCAGGACCTTCCTGTCGTGGGAAAACTACCTGGATCTGCATTGCGACCGCGGCGACGAGACCGGGAAATATCCCGGCGACTGGGGGAGCCGCCTGACCTTCCTGCCGCGCAGCGACCTGTCATTCCGCCTGGCGGCGGTGTACGACGCCGGCGCCGGCGATCTCCAGCGCGGCGAGGCCGCGGTGCGCCTGGGCGCGCCGGAGTCGTGGAATCTCACGGCGCGGTACATCTACCGCAACGACCACCTTTCCCGCAGCGCCTACTCCATGGGCAGCACGCTGGCGGATTTTTCCGGCGAAAGCAGCTACGTCAAGAAGCACTTCGAGACCGCGGACACCTTTTCGGGCACCATCAACATCCCGATCAATTCGGTCACCAGCCTGGAAATCAATGCGGAATACGATTTTGAGAACTGCCGTTTCGCCGAGCATTCCTACTACCTGACCCGCCAGATGCATTGCTGGACCCTGGTGGCGGGCGTGGGCTGGGACTACGGCGACTTTGCCGCCATGATCATGCTGCGCCTCACCGCCTTCCCGAAGGTCAAGCTGGATCTGAACATCTGACCGCATCCGCAAGAAAAACATGGAAAAGAACCCCATTCTCGAAAAGCTGGAGGCGGACTACCCCCGGCTGGCATCCTGCCGCGAAAGCATCCTCGCCGCCTTCCGCCTGATGGAAAAATGCTATGACCACGACGGCGTCATCTACACCTGCGGCAATGGCGGCAGCTGTTCGGATGCCGACCACATCACCGGCGAATTGCTCAAGGGCTTCTGCAAAAAACGCCCGATGGGCGCCCATGAACGCCAGAAACTGCAGTCCGTGGCCTGCTCTGCTGAAGACTGCGAGCTGCTCTCGGAAAAGCTCCAATGCGGATTGCGCGGCATCTCGCTCATGGTGCACCATGCCGCCGAAAGCGCCGTGGGCAATGACCTGGGCGGCACGCTGGGCGCCGCTCAGCAGCTCTTCGCGCTGGGACGCCCCGGGGATCTGCTGCTGGCGCTGTCCACCTCCGGCAACGCGGAGAACATCCGCTACGCCGTCTCGGTGGCGCGCCTCAAGGACATCAAGGTGATTGGCATGACCGGACAGGATGGCGGCTGCCTGGGACGGGTGGCGGATGTGGCCATCCGGGTGCCGGAATCCCAGACCTACCGGATCCAGGAGCTTCACCTGCCTGTCTATCATGCGCTGTGCCGGATGATCGAGGAAAGATATTTTGACCGCTAGCGTCAAGTCCCGCACTTCCGTCAATGGCCCTGCGCCCGGCGCAGGGTCGCATCCGCGGCAGGACGGTCCGGAATCGCGCGAAGGCACGGGTGATTTGACCGCTTCCGCTCCGGGACGGCGTTTCTGCGACTGCGCATTCGCGCTGCTGGCGCTGTGGCAGCTGGCGTGGATGGTGCGCTGGGGCGGCGCGCAATTGTGGTTCGACGAGGTCATCACCCTGAACAACTACTGCGGGGCGTTTTCCGCGAAGGCCACGCTCTGGTCGGTCTTCCGCAATTACAGCCTGGCCAACAACCATATCCTCTCCAGCGCGGTCTACTGGTGCTGGCTGAAGATCTGCCCGCCGGAATCGTTCGAGCTGTGGCTGCGGCTGCCGTCCATCGCCTTCGGGATGGCGACCACCGCGGCCGCCTACTGGGGATGGCGGCGCTTCCTGGGATGCCGTCTGGCGCTGTTCGCCAGCGCGCTGCTGGCCGCCAGTCCGGTATTCCTGCCCTTCGCCTACCAAATCCGCGGATACGCATTGTCGATGCTGCTGTCGGCGTTGGCAATGCCGCCGATGATGGCGGTCATGCGCCACGGCGGCACCGTGCCGCGGCAGCTGGCGCTGTTCTTCCTGCTGGCGCTGCAGGCGCTGATCATGCCCAGCGGCGCAATCCTGGCGGCGGCGGTGGCAGCCGCGATCCTTCTGGCGCACCCGAAGCGCTGGGTGGATGCGATCCCCGCGGCATTGGGCGGCGCCGCCGGATTGTCGTACTACCTGACATTGTGGACGCAATTCCGGGCGGCGGCCCTTGATGCGGGGAGCATCTCCAGGGATTGGTGGACGGGCGCCGGCAGCGCCCGCCATGTGGCGGCCGCCTTCGCCATCCATGCCGCGGCGGCATTGGCGATATTGGGATGGGCCATGGCACGGCGTCGGCAGTGGCAGTGGCGCAAATGGAAAGCGCCGCTCTCGATGCTCCTGGGGATGGCGCTGGCCGAATCCGCAATGTACCTGGCGGCCGGCAGCCAGCGTGTGCCCTTCCCCCGCAATTCATTGATCATGCTGCCGTTTTTCACCCTGGCGGTGGTGTCGGCAATGCGCTGCGTCCGAATCCGGCTGCTGGCGAATTGGCAATGCGGCGCCGCATTGCTGGCCGCCGTGCTCTGCGGCCTGGCAGTCATCACCGCCAGCGTCCGCCGGGAACGGCAGCTGGTCGCCGCCGGAGACATCCCGCAGAACCTGCTGATGCAGCAGTACCGCGGCGACTGCTCAATGCGCGACTTTGCCGGCAACCTGGCTTCCGCCGGCATCGGAAGGCAATGCCTCCTGCTGGTATCCGACAACGACGGCGCCGTCGCCAAGTGGTACTTCAAATGCCGCCGCCTGCCGGCGGAGAATGTATTCGACCGCACCGACGCGCTGCAATTGACGCCGCCGCTGCGCTGGCATTTCCCCGCCCGCGGCCGCTGGCCGCTGTTCATTGGCGCACGCCTGTATCCGGAGGCGGTGCAATTGGCGAACATCGCCGGCTATGAAGGCACCGGCGAGGAGCTCATGGCCACCAGCCATCGGCAGTTCCGTCAAGCGCGATAGCACTCCACCGCGTTATATTATGGCGGTTTCGTTCATTCGGAGCTGCATGCGTTTCATCTTTCGCCAGGTGTTCCCAAGGTCCGTATGGATGGGGATCCGATCCCCATGGAGGCATATCGCAGGATTATGACAAGCCAGAATGTGACAGTGCAAAACAGCCGTGGAATTCATTTAAGGCCAAGTTCGCTGATTGCGCGCGCCCTGCGCGGCTATCCGGGCCAGGTCTCGGTTTCCGGCCGCGACGGCCTGCCGCACCGGATCAGCGCGTCGCCGCTGGTGGTGCTCAGCCTTGGTTTGCAATGCGGCGACACCATCCTCATCCAGGTCGAAGGCCCGGATGAGGGGATGAAATGCGCTGAACTTGCCGAGTTGTTCTCAAAGGCCTACGATTTCGAATAGCCGATGTACTCGCGCCTGGCAATCTGCATCTCGTTCGTCCTCTTCGCGCTGGCGTTGTTCGTCCTGCCGCGCGGGCTGGCGGAGCGGCTGAAGTGGGGGGCGCGGCTGTTCACCACCCCCGGCATGGCCATCGCCCAGTTCACCACCCGGGTGACCCGCGAGGCGGTCGGCGGGCTGCCGCCGCAAATGACCGCATCCCAGCGCGACGCGCTGCTGATGGAGGCCGCCGGCACCCGCACGGCAATCGCCCGGCAGAATGACGCCATGGCGAATCTGCGCAACACCAACCGCGAATTGCAGCGGCTGCTGCGCCACACCACCAGCGAACGCAGCCACACCATGCTGGCGGCGCAGATCGTCCGCATGTCGCCCTTCGACCGGCGGGTCAATGCCATCACCATCGACCGCGGGGCATATGACGGCGTGCAGGGCGGCCAGGCGGTGCAGACCCTGGACGGGGTGATCGGCGTGGTGGGCGAGGTCATGGCGCATCAGGCAACTGTCCGGTTGCTGCTTGCGCCGGACGCCACCATGCCGGTGCAGGTACTGAGCCGAAATGTCAGCGCACTGCTGGAAAATCGCGGCGGAGTACTCTATATGACCTCGGTGATGGGGACGAATTTTGCCGCCGTCCAGGCCGGCGACCGCATCTATACCACCGATCTGGGCAGCGAGGCGATGGTGGCCGGCCAGCGGGTCGGCCAGGTCACCGCAGTCCAGCGCGGCGAGGACGGCGCGCCAATATATGTGGTTGAGCCGGCGGCGACGCTGGGGACGGAGCATTTTGTGCTGGTGTCAATTCCCTCGGGGCAGCAATAGGCCATGCGGGTCAAGATCTCCGATCCGGATGCACACGCGCTGCTCGAGGTGGAAGTGACCCTCCACCCGGAGGCCATCCGCCAGGCGTTGTTCTCGCGCCATGGGCTGATGGACCGGCTTCTGCGCGGCGGCATCGCCGTCATTGCATTATATCTGGCGGCGGTCCTCGAGATGTCATTGCCGCAATACTGGCTTGAACTGCGGATGCGGCCGCTGCCGATGGCTGTCGCCTATGTCGCCGTGCGCTTCGGGATGATCCGCGGCGGAATCGCCGCAATGGCGGGCGGCATCGCATTGTCGGCATGGTGCGGCGGCAGCCTGCCTCTCAATTGTCTGGCGATGGTGGCGGGAGCCTGCACGCCGCCGCTGCTGTTGCCGGAATTGCCGCCGCTGGCCCGCAAGGGCTGGACCGGCGCGGCATTCTGCGGCGGAACCGCCACCTTGGCGGCCGCACTCATCCAATGGCTCGCGGCACTGCCAATGCCGCCCGGCGAGGCGATGGCATTGCTGGCCAGCCAGGCCGCATTGGCGGCGGCGCTCAATGCCGTGGTCTATGCGCCGGTGATATTCTTCGCCATGGATGCCATGCTGCATCCCGGGAAGCTGCTGAAGGAACGACGGGACACGGCTGCACCGGCGCAGCCCCCCGCGGAGGCCAGCTGATGGCGGCGGCCTAAACCGTCAGCACCACCACGTCCTCCGGATCGATCTCCAGGCACACCCGGTCGCCGGCGGCAAAACCGCGCTTCGGATTGAGCTCGAAATATTTCAGCGTCTCGCCATCGGCCGTGGTCCCGATGTAGTCGGCAATCTCGCCCAGGTAGTCCAGATGCGCCATGGCCACCTCCAGGATATTATCCCCCGACGCCCTGTCGGTGCGGCGGAAGGCCTCCGGCCGCATCGACAGCTGCACTTCCTGACCCGGCACAACCCCCTCCGGGCAGGCGGTCGACTGGAAGTTGCCGCAGGCAGTCTGGATCCGGACGACGCCCGTGCCGTCCCGCCCTGACACCCGCCCCCGGCGGAGGTTGGTCTCGCCGATGAAATTGGCGACAAAGGCGTTGACGGGGCGGCGGTACACCTCCCGCGGACTGCCCACTTGCACCAGACGCCCGTCGCGCATCACCGCAATGCGGTCGGCCATCGACAGCGCCTCGGCGCGATCGTGGGTAACATAGATCCCCGTGAGGTGGTTGTCCTTGCAGATGCGCCGGATTTCCAGCCGCATGTCGCGACGCAGCTTGGCGTCGAGATTGGCCAGCGGCTCGTCCAGCAGCAGGCATCCGGGCTGCACCACCAGCGTCCGCGCCAAAGCCACCCGCTGCTGCTGCCCGCCGGAAAGCTGGTTGGGCTTGCGCTGGGCATACTCGGAGATCTGGATCTCCTTGAGCACACGATCCACCCGCGCATCCCGCTGCGCCTTGGGCAGCCCCTGCATCTCCAGACCGAAGGCGACATTCTGACGGACGGTCAAATGCGGCCATAGCGCATACCCCTGGAATACCATCGCGGTGTTGCGCTCGTTGGGCGCAGTGCCCGCCGCATCCCGGCCGCCCAGGTAGATCTGCCCGGAGGTCGGCTGCTCAAAGCCGCCAATCGCACGCAGCAACGTGGTCTTGCCGCAGCCCGATGGCCCCAGCAGAAAAAACAGCTCGCCGTCACGGATGGTCAGCGACACGTCATCCAGGGCACGGGCCTTGCCGTACTCCTTGACCAAATGCTCTACACGTATTTCCAATGCCTCGACTCCCTGGTATGATGCGTCCGGCGCCCCCCGCCGTCAACAGCCGCCAGACGGCCTGTCCGCCGCCCCCCGTGGCAAACGGCCGCCTGGGTCCGTGAAGGCAGGTGATTTTGCGTCAAAATGAGGATTCTCGAGAGGGCGTGCCGGGAGCACGTGACCGGAAAATGACGAAACCATGACGCAAAATCCCCACCCTCACGGATTCCGGGGTCAGTAATTCTCGGGTTCGATCTGGAAGTACGCCTGCGGATGGAGGCATACCGGGCAGGTGTCCGGGGCCTTCTCGCCAATGTAGACATGGCCGCAATTGCGGCATTGCCAGCGGTTTTCGCCGACTCTCTCCCAGACTTCGCCATGCTCGAGGTTCGACAGCAGCTTGCGGTAGCGCTCCTCGTGGTGCTTCTCGATCTCGGCCACGCCCTCGAACTGGCGCGCGATCGCCTCGAACCCCTCGGCACGGGCCTCCTCGGCGAATTTCCGGTACATCTGGGTCCACTCCTCGTGCTCGCCCGCCGCGGCGGCCAACAGGTTCTCCGCAGTCTTGCCGATGCCGCCAAGATGCTTGAACCAGAGCTTGGCATGCTCCTTCTCGTTCAGCGCCGTCTCCTGGAAAATCGCGGCGATCTGCTCGTAGCCGTCCTTCTTGGCCTGCGAGGCAAAGTAGTCGTACTTGTTGCGCGCCTGGGACTCGCCGGCAAAGGCAAAGGCGAGGTTGGCGGCAGTCTTGCTGTCTTTCAGCTCCATGACATAATCTCCTTCCTGAACCGCTGGTGACTTGGATTACGGTGGTTGATGCATTGCCCACCCATGGTCATAATATAGACGGTTATATTGAGGCCGGATACAGAAGTGGCGGAAGAATCGAGCGGCTTTTTGCCTCCGGTCGTACGCAGCGATCCCGCGATCCGAGAACAGGTTGAGTTTTGTGCGGAGCCCAAAGCCAATGCCCAAAGAGAAAAGCAAATATGGACAATACTTTACCCGCCCCGAGATTGCGGACTTCATGGTCCGGCTGATCACGAAGCCAAAGTCAGCCGCAATCCTGGAGCCATGCTGCGGCAAGGGCGTGTTTTTGCAGACGCTGTCGCAACATGGATATGCCAATGTAACCGCCTACGAAATCGATGACAGGCTGTCAAGGGAATACGACAACGTGAGATACCGCAGCTTTGTTTCATCACCGCTGGGAGAAAGGTTCGATGTGGCAATCGGCAACCCGCCATATATCCGCTGGAAGAATTTGGAACCGGAGCTGAAGCAGGAACTTGAAGGCTGTCAATTGTGGAGGCGGCACTTCAATAGCTTGTGCGACTATTTGTTCCTGTTCATCCTCAAGGCAATTGAACAATTGAACGAAGGTGGTGAGCTCATATACATCTGCAGCGAGTACTGGCTAAACTCAACCAATGCCAAAACCTTGCGCGAATACATGTGCAATCATGGCTACTTCACCGAGATCTTTCATTTCAAGGAAGCGCCGCTATTTGATCAGGTCACTGCCTCTGTGCTGGTTTTTAGATATGTAAAATCCTCCGGGGTGAAAGCACGCAAACTCCCGACAATCAATTTTCATTTGTACACCGGGAAAACCACTCCCAAACCCCAGGAATTGCTGTCGCGACAATGTTTCAAAAATTGGACCATCCCGCAATTTGAGCCAGGCAAACGCTGGTTGCTGACCAATGCCGAAACGCAATCACGTCTCGAGTCGTTCGAACACTGGTGCTCTGCGCCGGATGAATTATTTGACGGTAAGATTGTGCGGCTTGGCGACTATTGCGACATTGGCAATGGCATGGTGTCGGGTCTGGACCGCGCCTTCAAATTGGATGATTGCTCTGAATTGACCCCAAAGGAGAACGCCTGCACCATCACCGTGCTCAAGGCCAAGGACCTTGATCAGTTTGCCTACAATTCAACCTCGAAATACATGTTTATGCTAAATTCCGGAAAAAGATATGTCGAGGAGGAGTTTCGTGTGGAATTTCCCAATTTTTATCGGAAGCTGTATCCATATATCCATGATCTGCAGCAACGCTACTGTTACAATCGGGAGATTCCATATTGGGAATTCGTCTTTCCCCGCAATAGAAAATTGTTTGAACGCAAAATGGAAAAAATATTCGTGCCTTGCAAGGAAAGAATATCCAACAAGAGCCACTTCCGTTTTTGCCTGGCTCCGGCAAATGCCTACCCGCTACAGGATGTCACCTGCATCGCCAAAAAGGATTCCTGCCGTGAATCATTGGAATACATTTTGGCATACCTGAACAGCGACATCGTCTTCAAATGGCTGTGCATAAATGGAATAGTGAAGGGAGAAATCGTGGAATTCTCAGAAGCACCAATCGCCAGCATCCCATATCGGAAAATTGACTGGAAATCCCAAACAGAGACGATGCTTCACGATGCCATTGCCGCCACAGTACGGCATTACCTGGTCAAGAGGGATCATGATGGCAGAAACGAGATCAATCGGCTAATGGGGGAATTGGAAAAACATGGGCATTGATTACGAGCATCTGATTAAAGGCCTGCCCGGAAAAACTGTCCTGCGTCCAAACAGCGCCAGCGACGGAACTTTGTCGGGCCACGCAGCCGGCGAGCCATTCGCCAACCTGGTCTATGCGGATTTACTGAGGCGCCATCCCGGGAAAATTTTCAAGCAATATGATTATCTGAATCAGCTATATATTAAAAATCGATGGTCCCTGTCGTACGAACAGCGCAAATCCCTTCTGCCATCCGAGACACTGGCATTTTTACTGGGTCGTGGCATGCGTGCAACAGAGCAGTGGCGTCCCGACAATCAGTTCGCAGAGAAGCAAGATGATACCGCTGACATCCTTTATTGCGATTGCGGCTCCTATGACCTATTGGATGTCAAGTCCCACGACTCGGCAAAAAATGCCCAGCCGCCAAACATCATTTCGGCATACAAGGTGGCGCAAATGTGTGCATTGCTGCTTGACAATGAAGGCGACGAAAACTCCTTCGATATCAATTACGTTGGAGTGGATTGGATCGAAGAGGGGCAACAGCTGAAGTGTGTTGCCGCATCCCACGCCCGATTGTTTTTGGCAAGCCCGGAGAAGCTCTATATCAACTGGGCGGCTGCAATTCAGCTTCAATTCCACGTGAAGAATCTCCCCCAGGATTTTCCCGGAACTAGACGCGAATGGGCAGTTAGATTTTTGAGACACTTTTGCAACAGCGCCAGCCGACGTTGCGAGGAAATGCTGGACAAATTTGTGAGGCCATATCGTAGGTACATAGACTAAAACATCCCTATGCGTAGCATATTGTTAATCATTGCATTCCCTTTGGCGGCGGTTTTGCCAGGCCTTGCCGCCGCGGATGACGGCTGGCAGGCACGGCTTGCGGAGCTGTCGCATCCGCAGGCATGGGTGGCGCGCACGCAATATCCCCCTTTGACCGCCGAGGCGCTGGACGAGGCGATCGAGGCCGCCCGGGTCTACTACCAGAACCATCAGCTGCCGGAGGGCAATTTCCGCTATGGGCTGGATCTTACCGACGACATCGAGCTGGATGACGACAATGCGGTGCGGCAGGCCGGGGCGTTGTGGGGGCTTTCAGTGCTCAACCGCGAACGTTTCACCGAGTCCACCCGGCGCGCGGTGCTGCTGGGGCTGGACTTCTTCATCCGGTCGATGCGTCCGGTGCGGGACGGCAAGCTGATGGTGTCGACCTACCAGGGCCAGCGCCGGGTGAAAACCGGGATGGTCGCGCTGGTCTGCCTGGCCATCACCGATTTTCTCGACGGGCAGGACAGGTATCTGACTGACGCGCAACGCGCGCCATACGCCAATGCCCTGCTGCGGAACCTGGAGTTTCTGCAGAGCATGGAGATGGCGGATGGCTCATGGGGTGAGGTATACGACCATGACGTGACCGCCCAGGAACAGGAGGCGATGATGGACTCCTCGCCATATTATGACGGCGAGGCGCTGCTGGCGTATGTCACCGCCCTGCGCTACTTCCGCAGCCATCCGCAATTTTCCGCGCCTGCGGGAATGGCGCAGCGGGTGGAGTCGGCATTGCCCAGGCTGATGAAGAAATATGCCGTGGACGCCTTGCAGCCCGACGGCGACCGCGACCAGGCCAAGGGCTTCTACCAGTGGGGCGCAATGGCCAGCGCCGTCTTCTGCGAGGACTATCCGCAGTCGCCGTCGGCGGCAATCGCGGCAAATGGCGCACTGGCGCTTACCTGGTGGCAGCTCTTCGAGAACCAGGTGGAATTCCGCGAGGGCAATACCGGCTACGCCGTTGAGGGGCTCATTGCCGCCTGGCTCATCGCCTCCAGGACCGGACGCCATGACGAGGCCCGGACAATCCGCAATGGCATCGGCCGGATCCTGGCGAAGCTGCTCACCTGGCAGGTCGGCACCGCCGCCGGCGACCATAATCCCTTCCTGGCATATTGGCGTGGGAAGGGCGTGTCGCCCCGCGCCTTCGGCGGAGTGCTTGCCGCCCGTGACTCCGGATACATCCGGATCGACAATGTCCAGCACCAGCTGCACGCCATGCTGCTGGCGCGGAAATACCTTTTCCCGTAACCGCCCACCATCCTCCACCGCCTGGCGTGGCGTGGAACCAGCCCCGCAATGGACCAAACCCGGACAACCCGCCATCATGCGCCGCGCGGTGACGACCCCGCCCGCATCGATCTGTCGCAGACGGTGCCGTCACCCCCCGGCGCCGGCAAGGGGACGCCGCCAGACCCGGGCGCATACCGCTGGCGGCCGTTTTCCCCCCTGCCGCCGGGCGTGAACCGCACCAGCGTCCCCGGATGCGTGCTGGAGGCGGTGCTGGGCAGCGGCGGCATGGGCACAGTCTATCTGGCCCGACAGACCAATCTGGACCGGCAGGTGGCGGTGAAGGTCCTCAACCGCCATTTTGCCGACAATCCGCAATTCATTGCGCGGCTGCGGCGGGAAGCGCATATCATGGGCACGATGTCCCACCCCTGCCTGGTCGGATGCCACGACATCATCGTCACCCAGAATGGCGCCAGCATCGTGATGGAGTACATCCCCGGCCATCTGGACGGCCGCAACCTGGTCAAGATGCTCGGGCCAATGCCGGAGCGTCATGTAGTCAAGGTGCTGCTGGCGATATCCCGTGCCCTGGACCATGCCTACGCCCACGGCATCATCCACCGCGACGTCAAGCCGGAAAACATCCTCTTCGCCTTCAATCGTGGCCGGGCGCCGCGCAGCTATGACGAGCTGTTCCGCGCCCCGGAGCTGCGGATTGCGCTTTGCGATTTTGGCATTGCGGACGCCCGCAAGGATCTTCACGGAAACGAAGGCGGCTCCGCCGCGCAGAAGAGCCAGGTGATGGGCAGCCCCCTCTACATGGCGCCGGAGCAGGCGGTCTTCCCCGACCAGCTTGACTTCCGCTCCGACATCTACGCGCTTGGCGCAACCGGATACTATCTATTGACCGGCAAGCCGCCTTTCGAGGGCAAGGACTGGGAATCGATCATGGAACTCAAGGTGCAAAGCGCCATTCCGGCGCCGAAGGCCCCCAGCCTCAGGATAAGCGCGGAATTGAGCCGGATCATCGCCCGCATGGGCGCGCTGCTGCCGGAGGAACGCTACGATGGCTACCGGCAGCTGATCCGGGAACTGGAGGCCGTCGAGCTGCTCAATGCCGATCGCGACCAGGGGTTCTTCGCCTTCCTCCACGGCCATAAACGGCCGCTTCTGACCATGGCCGGCATCCTGACAGGCGTCTGGCTGCTGGCATACGGCGCGGTGCGATGGTATGAGCGCTGGCTGGACGACATTGAACAACGGGTCCCCCCGCAGACGCTCTCCATGCAGAATTGGGACGGCGCCATCCGCAGCTGGCGCCAGGTGATCGACCGCACTTCCGGCGAGCAATTCCTGACCGGCCTGCCCGGCAGCCGGTCGATCACCCTCAAGCAGCGGCTTTTCGAGGGCGACTACATCCGCATCAGCATGGCCATGTCCGGAAGCGGCACCGCGATCATGACCTTCCGCAACGCCGCCGATGAGTCCAGGATGCTCGGACGCATCGCCTGCGCCATTGGACACGACGGGCTCCGGGTGCGGCTGTATACCGTTTCCGCCGCCGGCGGGACGTCAGTGCCGGTGCCAATGGCGATCCCCGACCAGTATCGGAGCGACGGCGGATTGGAATTGCGGGTGGAGTTCCATGACAACTATTTCAGCGTCTGGAATCGGCGGCAGCTCCTCGGAATCGTCCATTTCGATCACGACGACATCGCCAATGGCGCCTGCTTCAACGTCGCCGGCATCCCGGAGAAAACCAGGGTGCGGTTCCGGAACATCATCGTCGTGCCCTCCAGATCGGCAAGATCCCGCAATGGCGATTGACGGCGGCCGCCGCCACGGCCGCGATGCTATTCTCCCAGAATCTTGAGGAATTCCTCTTCGCCGATGACCTTCACTCCGAGTTGCGCGGCCTTGCCGGTCTTGGTCGCGCCGGTATTGGCGCCCGCGACCAGCCAGGTGGTGTTTCTGCTGACAGCCGAGGCGACATTGCCGCCCCGGGCGCGAATCCTGGCCGACGCGCTTTCGCGGTCCATGCTGGACAGGGTGCCTGTAAGCACAAAAGTCTGCCCCGCCAGGGGCGTGGCGGCCTCTTCACTGGCTGTCGTCCCGCCTTCGCCGCCCCCCTGCGGGGCGATTCCCAGCCGGGCCATGCGCTCAAGCCACCGTCTGCCGACCGCGCCGTGGAAGAACTCCAGCACCGCAATCGCGGTCTTGGGGCCAATGACCGTAGTCACATACGCGCCTTTGGCGGATGACTTGCGGATCAGCCCGCAATGCAGCAGCCTCTTCGCGGCATTGTCGAAATCGAAATGCGCGGACGCCGACTGCGCCTGCAGTTGCCGCTGCTGCTGCTCGGCAAAGGCAAAGAGGTCCGCGGCGGGTGTCTGGCTCTTCTCCGGCGGCGCTTCGACGGCGATGGTGCGGCTGGGAGAAATGCCGTTTTGGCAGTCCAGCAGATCCAGCAGCAGCTTCAAATAGGGCGAGTCCGCCACCTGATCCAAGGTGGCGTGAATCCTCCCCAGGCAATAGGCGGTCGCACTGCCGACCTCGGGGATGCCCATGGCCTGCAGCCAGGCGCCCAGCGGCTTCCGCCGCGCGGCGTCAAGCGCATTGAGCAATTTGGCGGCGTTCTTGGCCCCGAACAGCCGCGGCTCGTCGTCGCTGCCCAGATTCAGCCCCGCCAGCTGCTCCGGCGCCAGCCCATACAGATCCAGCGGTTCGGCGATCAGGCCGCGATCGCAAAGGGCCTCGGCGACGGCGCCACCCAGCGACTCGATATCCAGGGCACTGCGGGCGGCAAAATACTCCACCCGCCGCACATTCTGCGCCGGACACTGCAAGTTGGCGCAACGCCATACGGCAAAATTGGGATCGCGGGAAATCGGCCCGCCACAGGATGGGCATCTGCCATGCAGCGACCCGCAGAAGTCAAAGCGGACCGCGTCCGCCGGACGCTTCGAAAGCACCACCTCGACCACGGCGGGAATCACCTCGCCGGCCTTCTCTATCTTCACCGTGTCGCCAATCCGGATGTCCCGGCGGACGATCTCGTCCTCGTTGTGCAGCGTGGCCCGCGAAATGGTGGATCCGGCCAGGAAGACCGGCTCCAACTCGGCCACCGGAGTGAGGACGCCCGTGCGCCCGACCTGGATGGTGATGCCGTTCAGACGGGTCTGGGCGCGCTCCGGCTCGTACTTGTATGCCTTGGCCCAGCAGGGGGCCTTGGCGGAAAAGCCGAGGATGGCGCGCTGGTCAAAGCGGTTGACCTTGACCACCGCGCCGTCAGTGTCATACGGGAAGGACCGCCGCGCTCCCTCCAATTCGTCAATCGCCTGCTTGATCCCCGCAAAATCGGTGACGACCCGGCGCCATTTCTGGACCCTGAGCCCGAAACGCACAAAGACCTCGAAGAGCTCCTCCTGTGAGGCGATGTCAATCCCGTCCAGGCGTCCCTGGGCATAGAAGAACACATCCAGCGGACGGCAGGCGACCTGGGAGCTGTCAAGCAGCTTGACACTGCCGGCGGTGGCGTTGCGGGCGTTGGCAAATGGCTCCTGCCCCTCGGCGATGCGGCGGTCGTTGAGCAGCTGGAAACCCTCGCGGGACATGTAGCACTCGCCGCGCGCCTCGAAGAAGGCCGGGGGATTGCCGGTGTGCAGACGCAGCGGTATCGACGGGATGGTGCGGATATTGTCGGTGACATCGTCGCCCTGCCGTCCGTTGCCGCGGGTGACCGCCTGGGCGAAGACCCCGTTGACGTAGCGCACGGCGATGGATATGCCGTCGATTTTGGGTTCGACGACATACTCCGGGTGCTGTCCATGCAATCCCCGTACCACGCCATCATGGAATCGCGCCAAGTCGTCGGCATTGTAGGTGTTTTCCAGCGACAGCATCGGAATGGTGTGCGGCACCGTGGCAAAGCCCGTGCTGACGCCGCCATGCATCCGCTGGGTCGGCGAGTCCGCAGTGACCAGCTCGGGATGCGCCTGCTCCAGGTCACGCAGCTGCCGGTACAGCGCGTCGTATTCGCGGTCGCTGATCTCCGGCTTGTCGTCAAGATAGTACAGCCGGTCGTGGCGGCGGATGGTCTCGCGCAGGGCGTTGATGCGTTGTTCGATGTCGTCTGGCATGGGTGATGAATGGCTTCAGGTGGCTGGCAATGCCGCGCCGAAGGTGCCGGCGCTCATGCGGCCCGGGCAAGGCGGGCGGCAAACGGCCGGAAATGACGCCTGGATGCCACGGATAAAGCGGGACGCCGCGCTAGTAGTTCCGGAGGAGGCCGACGACCGTCCCCTGGACCCTGAGGGCATCCAGCTCGACGAAGCGCGACTTGTAATCGGGGTTAGCGGGGCGCAATTCCCATTTGCCGTCGGTGAGGTAAATATATTTTACGGTTACGGCGTCATCGACCAATGCGATGACAATGTCCCCCAATTTCACCGCGTCCTGCTTCTGGGCGACCAGCAGGTCGCCGTCGAGGATTCCGGCATCGCGCATGCTTTCGCCGCTGACGCGCACGGCGAAGAGCTGCTGGCCGTTGAGACGGTGGGGGATCAGGCTGGGATCAAGGGTGATGTAGCGCTCGATGTTCTCTTCGGCCTCGGCGGGCGCGCCAGCGGAGATGCGCCCGAGGATGGGAATGGAGAGGCTCATCGAGAAGTGGTGGGCGCGGTTGTTGATGCCGGGGACGCTGATGCTGCGCGCCTTGTTGGAGGAGCGGTTGAGCAGCCCCTTGCGCTGCAGGGCACGGATATGCGAGAAGGCGGTGGCGGGGGTGACCCCGAAATGCTCGCTGATCTCGCTGATGGTCGGCGCCATCCCCTGCTCCTGGCCGAACTGGTTGATGTAGTCGAGGACTTCGCGCTGCTTGTCGGTTACGCCTTTCATGGTCGTTGGCTCCAAAATAGGGATGTTGATCCGGATGCTGGTGTGGAAAGCGGGAGATGATTGCAATCGGGGATAATTTAGCCCGATATAAAAATATGTCAAATAAAAATTCGCATAATTCATTAGATATTTTCGTCAAAAAACGGCTCGTGCGGCTTGTACGGGATTGGAAAAGGGAGTTATATTTGGCGGGTGATTGATACCTGAATCCGTGAAGCTGGTTCTTTTGAGCCATGATTCCGCAGTTTTTCGGTCACGCCCTTCCATCACGCACCCTCAAAATCCCCCATATCTGACGCAAAATTCCCCCCAATTCCACGGCTCCAGGCGATCGAATACGATCCAGATGACTCGCCGCCTCGGCCCCGGGGGATTCCCGCACCGCTTCCTTCCGGGGCAAATGAAAATGCCGTCGGCGTCGCAATATCCGGCGGCGATGGCCGTTTAGCGGCCATGCCGGACATTCCTCCGCCGCCTGCCGCCGCTGGCCCGGCCACCGGTTGCTTTTCCGACCCTTTAACCTCATGCCGCTATACAAATTCAAAGTCAGTGACCAGTCAGGGAAGGTCAGCGAACTGCTCATCGAAGGCGACTCGCAGTCTGACGCGACCCGGCGCATCCAGGGGCGCAACCTGATGCCGCTGGCCTTCCTGGGCGAGGGCGCAGGCGCATCCTCCGGCGGTTCGCTCTTCCGGGCGAAGCTGGACGTGGTGGACTTCACCGACCGGCTGGTGCCGCTGCTGGAAGCCAACATCCCCCTGGAACGCGCCCTGGCCATCCTGGGGGACGACCAGGGGAATCCCGCGGCGGCACGGGTGGTCCGCGATCTGCGCCGCGGACTCCACGAGGGACGGAAGCTCTCGGATCTCATCCGCGATCAGGGACCGGTCTTCCCGTCGGTCTATGCGGGAGTGGTGGCTGCCGGGGAGGAGGCCGGCGCGCTGCCGCAGGTGATGGCGCAGCTGCGCAACTTCCTGTCCTCGGCGGCCGAATTGCGCAGCTTCATCATCTCCAGCTCCATCTACCCGGGGTTCATCGCCCTGTCCGGATGCGCGATGCTGGGCTTTGTGCTGGGGGTGATCGTCCCCAAATTCGCCTCCGCACTCTCCGGCGCGGGGATCAAATCCACCGCCACCGACTTCCTGATGGGGCTTTCACAGGCAGTGCGCACCTGGTGGTGGCTGGCCATCCCGGCAATCGTGCTGCTGGCGGCATTCATCCGCGGCGTCCGCACGGAAAACAGCGCCGTCCGGCGCTGGTGGGACGGCGTGGTGCTGCATCTGCCGATCTTCCGGAAACTGGTGCTCTACGGCAACATCGCCCGCTTCGCCCGGACGATGTCGATCCTGATGCGATCCGGAGTGCATCTGCTCAATACGGTCTCGATCGCCAACCGGGTGATCCAGAACAGCGTCATCAGGTCGTCGCTGGATGAAGTGGCCGGCGAATTGCGGCAGGGGCAGAGGATCTCCAGCGCGTTGGGCAAAAGCAAATACGTGCCGCCGATGATGCTCAGGATGGTGGCGGTGGGCGAGGAGACCGGCAATGTCGAGGGGATGCTCGACCGGGTGGCCGACCGCTACGAAAATGACTTGCGGCGGTCGATAAAGCGGCTGCTCTCGCTGTTCGAGCCGGTGATCATCATCCTGCTGGGGCTGGGCATCGGTCTGGTGGTGCTGCTCATGTTCACCGCAATCATGGATATGCAGCACGCGGTATAGCGGCGCCGGGCGCATGCCTTCACGCCATTCAGGCAGGATCGCGGCCACTGGATTCGCAAAGTCAGGCGATTTTGCGTCAAAATGAGGATTCTTGAGGAAGCGTACCGGAAGCACGCGACCGAAAAATGACGAAATCATGGCGCAAAAGGGCCAGCTCCACGGATTTTAGCGGCTTGCACAGCCCCTCAACGACAACCATTATCACAAGGAACAACCGCTCATGAAACGCAAAGACAACCGCCGCCGGCAGCGCCGGCACCAGGCCTTCACCCTGATTGAAATCATGATCGTGGTGGTGATCATCGGGATGCTGGCGGCGCTGGTCGGACCGAGGATCATCGGCAGCATGGACAAGGCACGGGTCAACACCACCAAGGCCCAGCTGGTGAACCTCAAGGACGCAGTCCAGCGCTTCTACATGGATTGCAGCGAATACCCGCGCACGCTCGACGACCTGCTGGCCAAGACCGGCAACGCCAAGTGGGACGGGCCATATCTTGACGCCAAGAGCCTGCCGCAGGATGGCTGGGGAAATGACTTCGTGTACAGCTGCCCCGGAGCCGACGGCGAGCCCTTCGACATTGTCAGCTACGGCGCGGACAAAAGCAGCGGCGGCGACGGCTATGACGCCGACCTGAGTTGCTGGAATTAGATTGCGCATCCTGCGGTGGCCAGAGTCTCCGGATATACATTCATTGAAATGCTGGTGGTGGCGGTGATTGTCGCCCTGGCGGCGGCGCTGGTGGTGCCGCGCATCGTGCAGTCATCGCGGCGCATGACCGTGGAGAATGCGCTCTCCTCTTTGCGGGCGGCATTCTCCGAGACGGGGATGCGCGCGCGCGCCAGCGGCCAGGCGCTGAGCCTGACACTGGATCCGGAAGGCCGGCGTTTCCGGGTGGCGAAGATGGGCGGCCGGATGGACCGGGACTGGCGGCCGGCGCCGCTGGCGCCCCGGAACCCCCAGCGCGAGGATGGCACGGCCGCCGGATCGGTGCTGCCATCCGCAGCCGAGTACCAGGTTCCGGAGGCCGTGGAATGGACCGACCTGCCGGAGAATGCGGACGGTGGCGGCATTGTCTTCTGCTTCTATCCCGATGGCGAGGCCAGCGGACCGCAGCTGGGATTCGCGGTGCGCTCGGAACGCTTCCGGATCATCATTGACAGCGTGCTAGGACGGGGGACGATCGTATATGATTGAACGGCTTACCGGCGAATTGGTTGAAAGCAGCATGTCGGATGCGGTGCTGGACGTCAATGGCGTCGGCTATCACCTGTGGCTGCCATTGAGTTCAGTGGAGAAGCTGCCGCAGCTGCATTCGCGGCTGACGCTGTATACCTACCTGTCGGTCCGCGAGGACGCGATGGTGCTGTACGGCTTTGCGACCCGGACGGAACGCGAGCTGTTCCGGATGATCCACGAGACCGTGAAGGGCTTCGGGCCGCGGCTGGCGCTGAACGTGCTGTCATCGCTGTCGGTGGCGGATTTCTGCACCGCCATCGCAAACCAGGATGCCAGGCGCCTTTCCACCATCAACGGCGTCGGGAAAAAGAGCGCACAGCAGCTGATCCTGGATCTCAAGGGCAAATTGGGCAGCTTCGGCAACGCGGCGATGGCGGCCAACGGCGCAGACGGCGCGGCGGCAACGCCGGAGACGGCGGCGTCGCCGGCGGTCGCCGACGCGATTGCGGCGCTGGAGACGCTGGGGTTCAAGCATGACGACGCCCGGTCGGCAGTCGAGCAGATCCTGGCGGCCAGCCCCGAAAGCGCCGCCAGCAGCTCGACACTGATCCGCAAGGCATTGGCGGCGATCAATTCCGGCAGACAATAGACAGCGGGGCCCAGATCCTGAACTCATGGCGACAGAGCGTTTTATCACTTCGGAAATGAATGCCCGGGAAGAGGAGGTCGACCGCACGCTGCGGCCGCAGCAATTTGCGGATTTCCCCGGGCAGGGAAAAGTCAAGGAGCAGCTGCAGATCATGGTGGCGGCGGCGGTGGGGCGCGGCGAGCCGCTCAACCACATATTGCTGTCGGGCCCGCCGGGGCTGGGCAAGACCACGCTTTCCAATATCATTGCCAATGCCTGCGGACGCAAGCTGAAGGCCACCAGCGGCCCGGTGATCGAGAAGCCCGGCGACCTGGCGGGGTTGCTTTCCAGCCTCGACGAGGGCGACATCCTTTTCATCGACGAGATCCACCGCCTGCCCCGGCAGGTGGAGGAGTACCTCTATTCGGCGATGGAGGATTTCGTGATGGACATCATGGTGGATTCCGGCGTTGCGGCGCGCTCGGTGCGGGTCAATCTGCCGCGCTTCTGCCTGATCGGGGCCACGACCCGCCAAGGCAAGCTCTCGTCGCCATTGCGCGACCGCTTCACCATGAAGTGCCGCATGGACTACTACAGCGCCGATGAATTGCACCGGATCGTGATGCGCAGCGCCATGGTGCTGGGAATCACCGCGGAGCCGGACGGGCTCATGGAGATTGCGCGACGGTCGCGGGGCACCCCGCGCATCGCCAACCACCTGCTGCTGTGGGTGCGCGACTTCGCCCAGGTGCGCAATGCCTCGCAGATCACCGCGCCAATCGCCGCCGAGGCCTTGAAAATGGTCGGCATCGACGACGATGGCCTTGACGAAATGGACAACCGCATCCTGGAGGCGATCATCTTCAAGTTCAAGCAACGGGCAGTGGGGCTCAAGACGCTGGCGGTCGCCCTCGGCGAAGAGGAGGAGACGATCGAGGAGGTCTACGAGCCATACCTGATCCAGGAGGGATATATGATGCGCACCCCCACCGGGCGGATCGCCACCGAACGCGCGTTGCAGCGTTTCGGCATTGGCGGCTCCAAAGCCCGTCCTGATGCGGGCGGCCGCGAACAGCTGACCCTGGATTTGCCTTGAGTTTTCCCCCGGAGCGCGATTCCGCCCGCATTTTTTGCAAAAAATACGCAAAAACACCGTGCAGGTGCTTGACGTCTACGTTTGGAGCATTATCTTAAGCATCGTTCCCAAAAGGAATAAATAAAAAAGTGCCGACATAGCTCAGTGGTAGAGCAGATGGCTGTTAACCATCGGGTCGTAGGTTCAAGCCCTGCTGTCGGCGCCATATTATTATACGCGGGCCACCGATAGAGTTCTCCTCCTATTTCTCTATCGGTGGCTTTTTTCGTTCCCTGAACGAGTGGAAACAAAGCAGACGGCTTCAGCGGAGAAGACTGCGCACGGCGCGCTCCGTCTTCTCCGCGTCTTCTCCGCCCTGCCCTACTTATGCTCCAGCTTGATGGTCTCGGTCGGCAGATCGCAGACATCGGCGGGACCGAAATACTGGATCGGCCCGGGATAGACGAATTCGATCCCGGCGGCCCACTTGCCGCGGTTCTTGACCAGCGCCTTGTAAGGCGCGCCGCCGAGGTCGACCAGCGCCTTGCGGATCACCGGCACGTCCTTGCCGTTGCGGCGCTCGATGTTCATCATCATGGTCAGCGGAATGCCTCCGGCGATCCACTTGCTGGAATCCTTGGAGATGTTGCGGACACTGGCCATGTATCCGGTCTTGCCGGCCGCAATCAGCGCGGAGGCGGTATACCCGAGGCTGTAGCAGTAGTCGGCATCGAAATTCGACGGCGCGGCACAACGCCCCTCATAGCCGAGGAAGTGGCACTGCGAGGAGAATTTGATCTTCCCGGACTTGTCCTTCGCCTTGGCGTTGAGGGCCTTGATATTATCCTCGATCATGCCGGCCAGCATCTTCTCGGTCTCGATCTTGGAAACCTGGACATTGCCATGCGGGTCGCGGTCGCCAACCAGCTGGGCCTCGATGGCCTTGGGCATGGTCGCGAAAGCCTTCTGCGAGGCCTTGCTCAGATTCTTTGACACGAAGCTGATCTTGTCGTCGATGGTGGCGCACTTCTCGAACTCGCCGGCCTTTTTGGCCAGCAGGTCATTGAGTTCGGCGATGAGCTTCTTGACCTCCGGGATGAACTCGATGAGGCCCTCGGGAATCAGCGCGACCCCGAAGTTGAGGCCATTGGCGGCGCGGTCCACGACAATCCGGGTGAGGTCGTCGACCACCTTCTTGAGCGACATCTTCTGGGCTTCGACCTCCTCGGAGATGATGCATGCCTGCGGATGGGTCTTCAGGGCGCATTCCAGGGCGATGTGCGATGCGGAACGCCCCATGAGCTTGATGAAGTGCCAGTACTTGCGCGCGGAATTGGCGTCGCGCATGATGTTGCCGATGATCTCGGAGTAGACCTTGGTGGCGGTGTCGAAGCCGAAGGAGACCTCGATCCATTCATTCTTGAGGTCGCCATCGATGGTCTTCGGGCAGCCGATGACCTGGATGCCGGACTTCTTCCCGATGAGGTACTGCGCCAGGGTGCAGGCATTGGTGTTGGAGTCGTCGCCGCCGATGATGACGACCGCGGTGATGCCCAGTTTCTTGCAATTGGCCATCACCTTGGCGAATTTTTCCTCCTCGTCCAGCTTGGTGCGGCCGGAGCGGATCATGTCGAAGCCGCCGGTGTTGCGGTAGGCGTCGATGACCTTCTTGTCCAGCTTCTGGTACTCGCCGTCGATCAGGCCGGACGGTCCGCCCAGAAAGCCGTAGAGTTCGTTTTTGGCATTCAGCTTCTTGAGGCCGTCGAAAAGTCCGGCAATGACATTATGGCCGCCGGGGGCCTGTCCGCCGGAGAGGATCACGCCGACCTTGACGGGCTTGACGGCTCTGGTGGACTTGGCGTTCTTGAACTCGATGGCCGGCAGGCCATAGGTATCCGGGAAAAGCTTGCGGATTTTGGCCTGGTCGGCGACGGATTCGGTGGGCTTGCCCTCCTTGATGGCGGCGGACGGCCCGAGCTTGGCCAGCAGCGTCGGCAGCTTCGGCTGGTAGGCGGCGCGCTCTTTCTGCAGTGGTGAAATCTCTGTCATTTTGGGATTATGCGTGCTATGGGGTGTGTTTTTGGGGATGCTCTTATTCAGGATGCTTCGAAAAAAATACTCCGCCCCGGGAGGGGAAGGTCCCGCAGGCGGAAAAAGGGGAACGTCGGGCCCATACGCCCATCGCCCGATGGGCGCAAGGCAGTACTATGGCGTCATCGGGAATCATCGGTGTCATTCCGCCTGGGTCATCAGCGAGATCTTCAACGCGGCCTTGTCGGCACAGCGCAGAATGGTCACCATGTCCTCGATTGAACGCCCGCCATCCGCCCGCAGCAGCAGGATGGTCTGCGGACCGCGGCTGTCACGGATGGCGCGAAAGGCATCCGGAAGATCGGCGAAAGCGATCGGCATGCCGTCGATCTTGCACAGGCCGTCCTTGTCCAGGGTGACGATGGCCTTGTCCTTGATATCCATCACCTGGTTGGCAGTGGTGCGGCGCGGCGGAGTCACATCGGTGGAATAATCCATGATCGGCACGGTGATGATGAAGACAATCAGCAGCATGAAGGTCAAGTCCATCAACGGGGTCATGTTGATCTCCACGATCGGCTTGAGCCGCTGGCGTTGTCTGGGGAGGATAGTCATCCGCAATCCGTGGGATATTTTGTCATGGGGGGAAATAGGCTGTGGCATCCCCACCAGGATTCGAACCTAGACTAACTGTACCAAAAACAGTTGTGCTACCATTACACCATAGGGATGCGGAACGTTGCATACTATAACCTGAATCCGTGAAGTTGGTTCTTTCATGACGCAATTTCGCCTTTTTTCGAAGGCGCCCCATACCGCCCGCGCCTTTCCAAAAATCCCCTGATATTCGCAGATAATCACGCAATCCCCTGACGGAGGCATTTTGCGGTTATATATTCAACCCGTTGCAGACTGCGCTTGCCGTGGAGGTGCCACTGGCATTCGCGCAGACGGAATCAAAGCAAACCGGGAGCAGTCACCCCAATGATGGCGCATTTTGTCCCGCTGGCCATTCTTTCACTGTTGTTAGCCGCCCCCGGCCTGGCTTCGGCCGGCAATTGGCGGATCGACCGTCTGGATGACCGGACTTTGGCATTGACCGGCGACTATTCCGGCGATTTGGCGGAAACGGTGCTTCCGCAACTGGAACCGGCCTACGGGCTGGGCGGCTGGAAACGCGACCTCTTTGTGGAGACCACGCCAGCCAGGGAGATCATCAGGCGGCGTCCGGCATTGGTGGAGATGCTGCGTGACACCCCGGACATCCGGGTGAAGTCGAATTACTTTCTCTTCCCGAAACCGGCGGTGGCGCGTTATGGCTTCTGGATGAATCCCACCGGCCTGTTCCGATGGGACGGCGATGCCGCCGGCGGCATGATCACCAAAAACGCCGAAGTGGCATACCATCTCTTCCTGCAGTTCAGCCGCCCGTTGAGGCTGGGCGAGCGGCTGTCCATCACCCTGCCGGACGGCGTCGTCCTGCGCCATGTCCACAACCCGCGGATCCCCTCGGCGCTGTACAAATACAACCAGGTCGGATATTCGCCGAAAGCCGGCAGCAAATACGCCTATCTGGGCGCCTGGATGGGCACCGCCGGCCCCATGCCGCTTGAACGCTACGTCGGCAGAAGATTCCGCATCCGCCGCAGCAATGGCACGCTGGCATTCACCGGGGTAATCCGCGCCCGCGGCGAGGATCCGGTCAATGACGACGGCGCCCCCATGACCGGCGAGGAGACCCTGGAACTGGACTTCTCCGCCTTCCGCGGCACCGGGCGGTTCTACTTCTGCATCGACGGCATCGGCCGCAGCGAGGAGTTCTCCATCAGCGATGACGGCATGGCGGAGTCATTCTACACCCACGCCCGCGGGCTGTACCACAAGCGCTGCGGCATCGCCAAGACCGCCCCCCATACAAAATGGACCGCGCCAGCCTGCCACCAGACGGTCTATCGAGGCAACTTCCCCCCCCATGAACGGCATTATGGCGCCGGAGACCCCAGCCGCAACTACGGCTTCTATGACGCCCAGGGAAACAGCCTGTCGTTCGGACAATTCGAGCTAATTGAAAACTGCGCTCCAAAGAACGCAGAGGCATTGACGGCGCCGGGCGGCTGGCATGACGCCGCAGACTACGACCGACGGCCATTGCACCTGGAAATTGTCGGCGACCTGGCGACAGTGTACCTGCTGCGGCCGGGGAATTTTTGCGACGGCCAGCTCGACCTCCCGGAAAGCGGCAATGGCATCCCCGACATCCTGGACGAGGCATTGTGGGGGCTGCGGCATCTTCTGGCGGCGCAGCAACCCGACGGCGGCGTCGGGACCTGGTTTGAAACCCGCCGCCATCCGATGCCCGGCGAGGGTACGGCAGCCGATGATCCGGAGAGGTACTACATTTCATGCGCAACCCGTGCCAGCTCGATCGAATACGCCGGCTACGCCGCGCTGCTGGCGGTGGCGCTGCGCGAATGCGGCGCAACCGCGTCGTCGGACAAATTGCGCGACTCGGCGGTGCGGGCCTGGCGATTCGCGATGAATCCGGAAAACCGCGCGGTGCAGCTCTACAACATCTACGGCAATACCGTCTTCTACTATGAGCCCGAGGAATTGCCGCCGGAATTCGTGGTCAAGGCCGGCCTGGCGCTCTCGCATCTCTGCGGCGATGACGACTTCCTGGCGGCGGCATCCGCCGCGGCGCCGGCGGCAATCCAAACCATGCGCAATGACGGCTGGCGGTGGTCGCCATTCATCTGGTTCGAGCTGGAGCTGTTCCCCGAGCGGTCGGCGGCGATGGGCGAGCTGGCCGGGGTGCGCCGCGATGCGATCATTGAGCAGGCCGGACAGATGCTCAAGCAGGAAGAAGAGGCATACCCATATCGCGTGCCATGGTTCGCCCTCGAAAGTGGTTGGGCGCACACGATGTCATGGGGGACCTGGCATCCCCTGAAACGCGCCCGCACCCTGGTGGCCGCCCACGCCATCACCGGCAGACGCGAATACCTCGACGGCGCCTATATCGCCTGCGATTTCCACAATGGCGCCAATCCCTTCGGGACGTGCATGACCAGCGGCCTGGGCCGCCGCTACCCGGTGCGCTTCCTGGACTTGCCGTCGTACGCCGACGGCATCGCCGAATTCGTGCCGGGGCTCACCCCGTACCGCAATACCTACGGCATCGCCCGCGATGACATCAAGCTGGCCCATGGATTGTTCTTGAAGGCGCGCGAGGTGATGGGCTTCCCCGGAAGCGCCATTTCGCTGATGCCGGCCAGCGGCCTCAGCGAAGAGGAATGCGCCTGGGAAATGGCGAAATGCTGGCCAGTCTGGCGGCGATGGGCCAATGTTGAAGGCTACAGCGTAGCCGCCAGCGAATACACTGTCTGGGAGACCATCGCCCCCGCGGCAACCGTCACCGGCTACCTGCTCAACGGCGCCAGGAAACCCAAACACCAATGGAACCGCACCCCCGCCACGAATATCCGGGAACTGCCCGGATTCGCGCCTTTGCCATAGCCGATGCCGGCATTGCGTAAATCCGGCAGGTGTTCCGCAGCCGTTTTGAGCCAGCCTGGGCAAGGAGACGTCCGCGTCAAACTGGCCCCGGAAGGCGCGGGAATGCCACGGATTTACGACACACCGCACGAAGATTCAGCAAATTCTTTTTCCAGCCTTTTTCAACGTCATGCTTTTTGAACGCGAATACTTTCGACAGCAACCGGGTGGACGCGTCGCCAGCTACTGGCGGCGTCACTCGGTGGTCTTCCACCTGATCGTCATCAATGCCGTGGCATTCCTGCTGTGCCGGATCGCCCCCGCGCAGGACCCGCTCGCACTCTATCCGACGGATCGCCTCACCGCACTGTGCGCGCTGATCCCAAGCCGGGGATACGCCTGGCAACTGTGGCGCTATGTCACCTACCAGTTCATCCACCACGACATAATGCATATCATCTTCAATATGTACGCGTTGTGGCTATTCGGACGCATGATCGAGTCCCGACTGGGCACGGCACGGTTCCTCACCCTCTACCTTTTCAGCGGCGTGCTGGGAGGACTTTTCTACACCTGGGCCAATTTTGGCCAGCTGCTCCCCTGCATCGGCGCCAGCGGCGCGGTGTTCGGGGTGATGGTGGCCGCGGCAATGGCATTCCCATACGCCGAGTTCTTCCTGCTCTTCCCCCCGATGCGCATCAAGCTGTGGGTGATGGTGCTGATCTACTGCGGGCTCGAACTCTGGAGCGAGGTGGGCGGACGCTTTGACGGCGTGGCGCATCTGGCGCACCTGGGGGGAGCCCTCGGCGGCTTCCTCTTCATGCGACGCCTCGGAATCCGCCCATTCGCATTCCGGCGCAGCAATGGCGGCGAACGCAGCCGCAATGACCCGCCGCCACGACGTAGGCCGCCATCCCCCGCGCCGGCTGACGACACGCCCTTCGTCTTCGACCAGGAGGAAATCAACCGCATCCTTGACAAAATGGCACGCCAGGGCTATGAACAGCTGACCGACCAGGAACGCACGACACTGCAGCGCGCCAGCGAGGAGCTCAAACGACGCCGCAACCAGGCGCGCTAGCGCTCAACTGCCTCCCACGGGGTAGCAAGGGCGTCTCGCCCTTGGACAAGGGGCAATGGCCCGGGGTAGCAAGGGACTTGGCCGGTGCGTGTGTTGTTGCAACATGGCGCGTTCTTGCAAACTACGCACCACGGCACGTCATGACCGGCGCGAACCCCTCCGGCGCTGACGCGCCACCGGGGTAGCAAGGGCGTCTCGCCCTTGGACAATTGTGTTGTTACAACAAAACGCGTTCTTCAAACTACGCATGGACGCACGTCAAGCTCAACGCCAACCCCTCCGGCGCTGACGCGCCACCGGGGTAGCAAGGGCGTCTCGCCCTTGGACAATTGTGTTGTTACAACAAAAC
>CAKUJM010000006.1 GCA_934661755.1 uncultured Lentisphaeria bacterium
CAGGGGAGGCTGAAGAGCCTGGGGGTTGGCGTCGGGCATGACGTGCGTCGTGCGTAGTTTATAATAACGCGCTTTGTCGTAACAGCATAATTGTCCAAGGGCGAGACGACCTTGCTACCCCGGGGAGGCGCCATCCGGCTTGCTATTCCAGGTCTCCCAGGTCGAGCTGGCAGACCCGCATCACCTCGGACTCGGTGGTAAGGCCCTTCTGCACCTTGAGTTCGCCGTCCTCGCGGAGGGAGCGCATGCCATGGCGCCGTGCGATGGCGTTGATGGCCGAGGTATCCTGCCGGGAATTGATGGCGGCACGCAATTCGTCATTTATCACCAATAGCTCGAATATCGCAATCCGTCCGCGATAGCCGCTGCCCATGCAGTTCCGGCAGCGTCTGCCGCGGGGTTCCTCCGGGGTGGGTGCGCCAATATGGCCTTTGCCGCCGCATTCGGTGCAGATCCGCCGCACCAGCCGCTGGGATGCCACCGCCAGCAGTGCGGAGGAGATCAGAAAGCCCTCGACCCCCATTTCAATCAGCCGGGAGATGGCTCCGGCGGCATCGTTGGTATGCAGTGTCGACAGCACGAGATGGCCGGTCAGGGATGCATGGATGGCAATCTCTGCGGTCTCCTTGTCGCGGATTTCGCCGACGAGCACCACGTCGGGGTCCTGGCGCACAATGGCGCGCAGTCCGCTGGCGAAGGTCAGCCCGATGGATGCCTTCACCTGGATCTGCTGCAGCCCCTCCAGCTGGTATTCCACCGGATCCTCGATGGTGATGATCTTGCGGAAGTCGGCATTGAGCTGCTTCATGATGCAATAGAGGGTGGTGGTCTTCCCGGAGCCGGTCGGGCCGACGATAAGGATCATCCCATGCGGCATGCTGTACAGCCGCCGCAGCTCGTCCATGGTATCCGGGAGCAACCCCACCTTCTCCAGTTCAAACACCGACGAATCCTTCTGCAGCAGCCGCAGCACGATGGACTCGCCATGCATGGTCGGGATGGTCGAGACCCGCACATCCAGCGGGCTGGTGCCCTGGCTTAGCTCGATCCGGCCGTCCTGCGGCAGCCGCCGCTCGGCGATGTTCATCCCGGAAAGCAGCTTGATGCGCGAGGAAATGGCGGGAAATTGCGAGATCGGCGGGCGCAGGACGGTCTTGAGCATCCCGTCGATGCGGAAGCGGATCTGGACATCGTTTTCATTGGGCTCGACATGGATGTCGGAAGCGCCGGTTTCCTGGGCGCGGAGGAAGATGTCATTGACCAGCCGGACAATTGGCGCCTCCTTGGCCAGATCGCGCAGGGCCTGCTCGGAATCGCCGTCGCCGCCGGCGGCTCCGGCGACCTCCGGGCGGTCGTATACCGACGACAGGAATCGCTCGATATAGGAGCGGCGGGCGAGGATGAATTCCACCGGGGTGTCGTATATGTTCCGCCACAGCTGCGCCAGGCGCCCGGCATCGTATGGCGCGGCGATGGCCATCACCGCCTTGTCGGAACTCCATACCAGCGGCAGGCAGCACTCGGCATTGAGGAAGTCGTAGGTGACATCCGGGTAGTAGCCGATGTCGCGGCCTTCCTGCTCGTCAAGCACCGGCAGTCCGGAGGCCGCCGCATAGATGGCCAGCAGCGACTGCTCGTCCAGCTTGCCGCCCTCCACCAGCGCCTGGTCGGAGGCGAAGGTGCCGCATTCGAGTGAGTCGGCGTCGGCAATGCGCAACTTCTCCAGCAGCAGTGCGCGGATGCGATCCGACAATGGCCTGCCCTGGACAAATTTCTGGGTGGGGTGGTCTGACACGGCTTCTGGCACTCTTAATAGCTCTCGCCCTGGTGCTTGGCGATCTCCTCCAGCGAGGTCTTGTAACGGCGGATCAGCTCGTCCTGGAAATTCTCGTTGTCGATGACATTGACCGTGATGAGGATCAACAGCTCGGTGCGGGTGACGGATTTCTTGTCATATCCGAAGAGATATCCCAGATAGGGGATGTCGCGGAGGAATGGTATGCCGCCCTTGGTGATGGTCTCGCTGTTGCGGATCATCCCGCCCATGAGGATGGTGGAGTTGTCCTTGACTGTCATCTCGGTATTCACCTTCTTGGTGGTGAAATTGGGCGCGGAGTTGGTGGCGGAGGTGGCGGACGACGCCGCGACGTCGGAGACCTCCTGCTCGATGGTCAGCCGCACTTCGTTGCCGGCGGTGATATAGGGGGTTACGGTCATGATCACGCCGGTATCGCGGTATTCATAGTTGGTCGAGGTGTTCCCGGAAGAGCTGGTGTAATTGGTGGTCTGGGTGGGGACCGCGATCTGGTTGCCGGCCTGCATGAATGCCTCGCTGCCGGAAACCACCACCAGCTGGGGTTCGGAGAGGATCTTGGTCTTGCCCTCGCCGGCGACGGCGGTGACCAGCGCCAGCGGGTCATTGGCATTCTGGATGATGAGGCCCAGTCCCTGCGACGACCAGGAGCTGATGGTATCGACCACCGCATCGGCAGTGCCCTGCAGATGCTTGACGGCGCCGGCGCCGGCCCAGGCGCCGCCGGCATTCCAGTCGCCATGGCTGAAGAGCTTGGATGCGGCGTAGCTCACCCCGAACTCGGTGCTCTTGTCCAGGGAGATGTCCGCGATGATGGCGCGGATGGAGACTTGGCGGGAGGGGACGTCATGGCGGTCCAGGAAGGCCTTGAGCAGGGTCCAGGCGCGCGGAGTGGTCTTGATGGTGAGGCGGTTGCTTTCCTCGTCGGCAAACACCGTCACCTCGGTGTCGAAAATCGAGGTATTGAGGGACTGCGCGGCATCCGATGCGGCGGCGTTGCCGGCATTGGCGCGGTTGGTGGTCGAGGTGGTGCTGTTGCGCCCCGCAGAGCTGGAGGAACGCGAAGACCGGGATGACCGGCTGTTGCGCGAAGACGATGACGTGCTGTTGTTTTCCGACGATCCGGAGGTGGCGCTGCTGCGCGAGGAGGTGCCGCCGCCGAGGGTGGAGCTGTTGGTGGTGGTGATGGTGTTGAAGAAGGCGTCCAGGGCGCTGGAGAGCTTCTCGACGGTGGTGTGGGTGACGTTGTAGAAGTATATCTCCTCCTTGTCAAGCATATCGCTGCGATCCAGCGCCTTGACCCACTTTCCGACCTCGCCGACCACCTCAGGCATGGCGGCGGAGACCACCACGCATCCGACCCGCGGCAGCGGGACGATCTTGATGGCGCCGCCGGAGGAGCCGGTGCCGGTGGCCACCGGGAAGCCCAGCACCGGCATCAGGTTGTTGAGTTCGGCGGCCAGGGTCTCGGCGTCGACCTCCCGGCATTGGAAGGTGGCGCATGGCCATTCGCGTTCGCCCTTGCCGTCGATGCGCGCGATCAGCTCGCGCAACTTGGCGATGTTGGCGGGGGCCTCGACAATCACCACGGTATTGGAATCCGGCAGGTCAGTCAGGCTGGCGCCCTCGGTGATGAAGGGCTTGATCTGGCTGATGACCTCCGCGCTCTTCTTGTAGCGGATGGTGATGAAATCGACGATTACATTCGGCTGCGCCTTGTGGTCGGCGAAGATCCGTCGTTCCTGCGGCATCTTGTCGAAGGGCAGGATATGGATGAACCCGGTGTTCATCGAGGCGTATGCGCCGGAGAGCCAGAGGATGTGCTCGAAGGTCTCCCAGGCCTCGGCGGCAGTCATCCTGGTGTCCACCGAGAGGGTGACGGCGCCCTTGACCGCCGGGTCGATCATGTAGCTGAAATTGAGCATCGACGGCGCGGCGAAGGCGGCGACGACCTCCGACAGATCGGCGGCGTTGAACGCCAGCTCGACAGTCACCATGCTCTTGGGATCCGGCAGGCTGCGGATCAGGTTGTCGGGGTACGCCATCGTCTGGGTGGCGCTTCCGCGCTGGCTGCTGCTGCGGCCCGGCATCTCAAATTTCCGCTCCGGCGCGCCGGCCTGGTCATCCTTGCGGCTGTCATCGACATGAATCGGGTCTTCGCTGAGCACCGCCGCCTTGCGGGTCTGCCGGGCATTGGATTCAAAAGGCATCGGGCGGGGTTCGCCGGTGGCCAGGGTCCTGCCATGCTTTCCGCCTCCGGGGCGATCCACGCCTGCACATCCGGAAAGCAGGCACAGCCACACCGCGGCCAGCACTGCTGGAATCAAAAACTGGAAATATCGCTTGGAACTCATGATTTCAGTTTGGACGGGACATTACGGGGTGGTGGTTATCTGGCGGGCTGGCGGACGGGCTGTTCGCGCTGATCGCGTTGTTCGCGTTGTTCGCGGTCGCGGTTTATGCGTTCCTGCATGCTTTGCCGGATGGTCGGGTTGCCGCCGGTCGTCCCGCTGGAGCCGGGAGTGCCGGGGGCATCGCCGCGGCGTCCGCGCTGGGACGACGTGGCCGCCGGGGCGTCGCCGCCCATTTTCCCGTCCGGCGGCGGCGGCGGCGTTCCGGGATTGGCGTCCTGACGGTTTTCGATTGCGCGACGCGCCTCCGCCAGTTCGGCGGCATTGCGTTCCTCGCGCTTCTTCAGCGCGTCCTTTGAGGCGCTGTCGCGGCGGGAAGCCGCTTCGCTGCTGGTGAAATTGATGCTGAGGGTGACAGTTTCATTGCCGCGCACCACGACGACGCTTCTTTCCTCCATGTCGATGCTGCGCAGGACATATCCGGTGAGGTTGATCTTGTCGCCGACCTTGAAGACCTCGCGGCGGTTCTGTCCGGTGGGATCGGCGGGCAGAACCGGCTCTCTGGTTTCGCCGCCACCCCGCGCCGGGGGATTGCGGCGATTGTCTCCGATGCGGCTGTTCCTGCGGGCATTGACCGCCGGACTGCGGCGGCCGCCGACGGCCTTGTTGCGCAAGATGGCCACCGGCTGGGCCTCGGCGCCCTCCTGCGCGATGCGCGCCAGCCCGATCAGCTCGAACTCGATATTCTGGGCGGCCAGCGCCGCAGCAGCGGCTTCGGCCTCGGATTGGGCATCCGAGGCATCCTCGGGCTCCTCACGGCTCGGGAGAAACAACGTCATCCGCCAGAGGTCGTCGAAATCGGAATTGGCAAGCCGCAAGGCGCCGGCGCCGCCGGTGGTGGCGGCCGTCCCGGCGGCATCTGCGGCCTGGCGGCTGGCCTTGGCCTCCACAGGCGGCTCCAAGACCAGCGGCGCGGGGGCACGGCGGCGGTTGACCGCCACCGTGCCGGTGATGGCCGCAATTGCCAGCGCGGCATTCAGGATGATTAGGGCGATTCCTGACATTGAGAAGGGTGGTGACGGGTGCTACTCCCGGCGGGAGGTGGTGCTGCGGCCGCGGGATTTCTCCGGAGCGGCGGCGGCCTTCACTTCCTCGCGGGCGGTGTTCCGCGCCTCCAGGAAGGCGCGGGCGTCGTCGTTGAGCGAAAGAATCTTGAAGCGGATGGTGCAATTGACATTGCGGGGCGTGCGCGGATTGTCCGGCGAAATGCGGGCGTATTCCCAGCGCAGCTGACGGACATGGCGGCTGCCCCGCACCTGCTTGAAAAAGCCGGACAGCTCACGCATGCTGACGCCCTTGAACTCCAGGGTGACCGTCACCTCGATCAGACTGCTGTTGGCACGGTCGCGGGCGACATCCACCTTCTGGGTCGCGGAAAGCTGGGCCATGCGGGTCAATCGGCTGAATTCCGAGTTGATCTCCTGGTCGAGCCGGCCGCCGGGCTCCGGCATCCAGAACGGCGCCGTCAGCTCCCGGGTCTGGCGAAGCATCTCCATCCGGTCATCGTATTGCTTCCTGGCCACGCCGAGATCGCCCTGGACGGATTTGAGCTCGCGCAACTTCTGCTGCAACCGCGCCTCCGTCGGCAAATGGAACATCGGCAGATACTGGCGAAGCACCAGGACGCCGACCACCACCATCAGCAGGATCAGCAGCACTTGTCGTTTGGCGGGTCTGGTCATGGGCTATTCCTCCACCTCGTCCGCACCATCGCCGGAATCCGCTTCCACCGCATCCCCGCCATTGCCGTCCGCATCTTCTTCGTCGTCGGCATCATCGTCGGCGGCGGAAGGCCGAGCGGCATCCTGCCGGGCGGCGGCATCCCTCTCCTTTGCCCGCATCAGCTTGAGCGCCGCGGCCTCCGCTGCGGTGTCATAGCGCGCGGTGAGCTCGAAACGCTGGGTGAAGGCATTGGCCGAGGCGCTGAAGGTGGAAAGCCTTTCGCCGACATCGCCCAGGTACGGCGAGTCCTCAAGCAGCCTGGCCAGCTCCAGCAACTTGACTGCGGACTGGGTCTGGAAGCTGATTCGGCCTTCCTTCCACTCCAGCGACTGCGGAATCCAGGCGCCGGCGGGAATCACCCGGGAAAGCGAGGTGAGCGCGGTGGGGAAGTCCGGACCGGACGGGGTGTTGGCCAGCAGCTCCTGCCGAAGCGCCTCGCCGCGCTCGATTTCACGGGGATCCATGAACTTGTTGAGGGCGGACAGCTCCTGGCGGCATTTGGCAATCTCCTGGTCAACCCGGCGGATCTGGACGGACTTGAGCTGGAAATGGCCGCTGAGGACATACACCGCCAGCGCAAGCAAATACAACGCCAGGCAGGCGGCGCTGGCCTTCAAGGCGATATTGCGGCGGGCGCGGAAGCGGTCCGGCAGCGACGGCAGCGTCGCAATGTCGGGGGACACCTCGCCGCCCAGCCCATATGCCGCCAGAAGGACGGCGCCGGCGAAGCCGGGTTGCTCCGCCGCCGGCAGCTGCGAAAGCGCACGGCAACGCAACGCGCTTCCCATCGGCAGCAGCTGCGAAAACTCCGGCGGACAATCAAATGACACCGGCGCAATCACCCGCCGGCCGTGCTCGCTGCGATATTCATAGCCGCCGGCGTCATCCCCCTCGCTGATGGCCGTGAAAGTCTGCTCCGCCAACAGCGGGTCCAGCGCCGCCGGCGCCGGCAGCATGGCATCGACATGGTGCAGCCCGCCAATGGCCTTGAGCCACCCGTCCCAGTTCTCGTTGCGCACATAGAAGAGCCGAATCCGCTGCTGGACGCCCTTGGCGGCATTGCCCTTCTGCAACACCCGGTATCCCCAGGTCAGCTTGTCCAGCGGCAACGGCGTCTGCTTGTGTAATTCGAAGGCCAGCGCACTGCGCAATTCCCCGCCCGACAGCGCCGCCGGCAACGTGACATCCGCCATGCCCCAGCCATGGCTGCCGCCACCGGCAATGATGTAGATATTGTCATCCGCGCCGACCGCACGCGCCGCCATCGCGACCAGCTCCGCCACCGACGAGGCGCCATTCATGCCGATGACGCCATGCCAGAGGGCGGACACCTCGCAGACGCCGCCGCTGACTGCCTTGAGCCTCACGGCATGGCATTCCTGCGGCCCCCAGGTGATGGCGATGGAATTGTTGCGGGTAAATGGCACGGCTGGCAAATCGAAGTGGATGTGTCGTATAACGGATGGCGCGGAAATTTATTGCCGACCGGGTTTCCACGGATCTGCGGATTCCCGGCCCAGGAAAAAAGACGGCTTCACGGTTCCGGCCGCAACAACTCCGTCAAATCGGCGTTCTGCGAGAAGATTCCGACCGCGTCGCGCAGATCCGGCGGCAGGGGCGCCGTGAAGACCATCTGATGGCCGTCTGACGGATGCGGCATGGCGATCTTCCAGGCATGCAGGAGCTGACGCGGCGCCTTCAACGGCAATGGCGCGATCTGGTTCCCCGGGCAGTAGAGGGCGTCGCCCAGGACCGGATGGCCGACATGCGCCATGTGCACCCGGATCTGATGGGTGCGGCCGGTATAGATGCGCACCAACAGCAACGAACAGCCGCCATACTCCGCCAGCAGACGGTACTTGGTCAGGGCCTCGCGGCCGCCGGCGGACACCGCCATCTTCAGGCGGTTGGCGGCGCTGCGGCCGATCGGCGCGTCAATGACGCCGCTGCGGGCGGAAAAATGGCCGCGGACCACCGCAAGGTAAAGCTTGGACACCGCATGATCCCGGAAGCTGTCCTTGAGCTTCTGCCAGGCGTCCAGATTGCGGCTGACCACCATGACGCCGCTGGTGTCCTTGTCCAGCCGGTGGACAATCCCCGGACGGTACTCGTGGTCGGAAAAGGCCCCGAAGACCTCCGGTTCGCGGTAGAGCAACGCGGATACCAGCGTGCCCTGGCGATTGCCGACGCCGGGGTGGACCACCAGCCCGGCGGGCTTGTTGATGACCAGCAGGTCGTCGTCCTCGTAAAGCACGTCAAGCGGAATGTCCGCGGCCTCCAGCTGATCGGATTCGCGCGGCGGCCAGGTGATGGCGACGCTGTCGCCGGGCTCCAGCAGCCGGCTGCCGCGGTCAATGGCGCCATTGACGGTCACGGCGCCGCCGTCGATGCACCTTTGGAAGTAGGTGCGGGAGAATTGCGGCCAGCGCAGCGCCAAGGCCTTGTCCAGCCGCAGCCCGCGCTCTTCCTCGCCGGCAGTCCAGATGTCACTCCCGTTGGCACTCATCGGTGGTAGCACGGGATCTTCCTGGCCGAGGTGACGGCCATCGCCACGATGACCGCCGGCAGCACCACAAACAGGGTGGTGCTCTGCGCGGGGGTCAGCCCCGACGGCGGCGGACAGTAGTCGCCACGCAGGAATTCAAGGGCGAAACGCCCGACGGAATAAAGCAGCACGTAGACAAAGAAGCGCCGGTGGTCCAGGATGCGGCGGCGTTCCATCCAGAAAATCAGCAACGCCAGCATGGCGCACCACAGCGACTCCAGCAGCTGCACCGGCACCACCGGCAACGGCGCGGTGGCCGTCGGCGCGATCAGACCCTGCATTCTCTGGATGTGGATCACCCCGCTTTCCGGCACGCCATAGACCACGCCGAAGCCCGGACGGCATGGCCGCCCGAAGCAGCAGCCATTGAGGAAACAGCCAATCCGCGCCACGGCATGGGCGGCCGGCAAGGCCAGGGCGACCAGATCCGCCACCTCGCCAATCGGGAACTTCTTGACGACACAGTAGATGATGCAGGCGATCGCCGCCATGATGAAGCCACCCTGGAAGACCAGCCCGCCCTCCCAGACCCGGAAAATCCCAAGGAGGTCGTCCGCAAAATAGTCGCTCCAGAAACGCCGGACGAACTCCAGGCGCGCGCCCGCCAGCCCGCTGATGATGATCAGCAGCATCAGGTCCGCAATCTGCGAAACGCTGATGCGGATGCGCCGGCATCGCACCGCCATCAGCAAATAGAATGTCAGGCACGCCAGGGCCGCAAACACCCCGTACCAGCGCAGCGAAAATGCACCGGCGGTGAAGATGATGGGCGATGGCATCGACATCTGGACGGCAGACAATGGCTAGCGATGGCCGAAGATGGCGGTGCCGATGCGCACGATGGTGGCGCCCTCGGCGATGGCGATCTCGAAATCGCCGGACATCCCCATCGAAAGCACCGGGAGGTCAATCCGATACTCGCCGGCAATGCGGTCGCGCAACTGGCGCAGCCCGCCGAACACCTGGTGAAGCACCTCCGGCGACGCCTCCATCGGCGCCATGGTCATCAGGCCGGCCATGCGCAAATTGGGCATCGCCGCCGCCAACGGCGCAATGTCCCCCGCATCCTTGGGCGAAAAGCCGAACTTGCTCTTTTCCCCGGAGATATTGACCTCCAGCAGGACATTCGGACGCCTGCCCTCCTCGCCGGCAATGCGGTCGATCCGATTGAGCAGGTCCAGGCTGTCGACGGAATGAATCCAGGTCGTCCACTTGACGGCGCTTCGCACCTTGTTGGCCTGGAGGTGGCCGATGAGATGCCACTCGATGCCGGACGGCAGCGCCGGGGCCTTGGCCTCGATTTCCTGGATGCGGTTCTCCCCGAAACTGCGCTGGCCGGCGGCATACGCCTCCGCAATGGCGGTGGCCGGGAAGGTCTTGGAGACCGCCAGCAACCGCACTGATCCGGCGTCCCGGCCGGAGGATTGGGCCGCCGACGCAATCCGGGCACGTACCGCGGCCAGGTTTTCTGCAATCTGTGACATGATCATTATAAAAGGACTGCTGCAAGTAAATGCCGATAAGATAACCCCTGAACGCCGGCGCGCCGCAAGCACCCCGCGCCCGGCATGAAGCGCCAATCCCCTACTCCAGCATTTTCACCATCAGCGCAACAGTGGCGTCGAGAATGACATCCTCGTGCTTGGAGACATCCTCGAGCCACTCCGGATCATCCTCGTCATGATAGCGGTCCTTCTCATCGACATCGGATTTGCGGACCGGCTGGTAGTGCTGGACTTGCTTGAGCAGGGCGTTCTCGTCCTTGCGGTATTGACGGCGGCCGTCCAAATCCATGGGGATCTGGCGTATTTCGCGCTGGCGCCGGAAATCCTCCACCGCCTTGGCGTATGCGGCAAAGGCGGGATTCCGCTCCATGTACTGCTGGGCGAACTGCCGCAGCGACGGGAGCTTCTGGCTCACCTCGGAAAGATTGAACATGGCGTAGCTCACGGGGGCGATCTGATCCCACGGCAAAACATTCGGGTAGGTGCTCTCGGTGGTGTCCATGTACTGCGCAAACGACGGGAAGACGATGTCGGGGACAACCCCGCGCTCCTGGGTCGATGAGCCGTTGATCCGGTAGAATTTGGCGATGGTCATCTTCAGGGTCCCGGGAGACTCGCTCCCGATGATGGAGCGGTTCTGGCGGATGGCGCCGTTGCGCTCCAGCGGAATGACGGTCTGGACGCTGCCCTTGCCATGGGTCGATGCGTCGCCGACCACGATGGCGCGGCCGCGGTCCTGCAGCGCCGCGGCGACAATTTCCGATGCGGAGGCGCTATAGCGGTCGGTGAGCACGATCATCGGCCCCTTGTATACGGCATCCCCGGCGTCGGATTTCAACAGCTGGATGCCATCCTGGGCATCGCGGATCTGCACCACCGGGCCATTGCCCATGAAGAGCCCGGCGAGGGTCACGGCTTCGTCAAGCGATCCGCCGCCATTGCCGCGCAAATCGAGGATGAGGCCGTCGACGGCGCCGGACTGCCGGGCGGAACGGATCAGCGCCCTCACGTCACGGGTGGCGCTGACGAAACTCCGGCCGCTGTTGCGCCTGCCGAAATCCTGGTAGAAGCTGGGGAGGTAGATCTGGAGAATGCCGGCCTGCCTCCCGGATGGCAGCCGGGCGGTCAGGATCGTGCCCTGCGCCTCGGCGTCCTTCATCTTGATCTCGTCACGCACCAGCCGGACGACATGCTCGGACTCGGACCCCGCCGGCATGATGGTGAGGAAGACCTCGCTGCCCTTGGGGCCGCGGATCTTCTGGACGACCTTGTCCAATGCCATGTCAGTGACATCCAGAGGCTCCTCGCGGCTGCTCTGGGCCACGGCGACAATGCGGTCGCCGGGATGCAGCTTGCCGCTGCGCTTGGCCGGCGAACCGGGCATGAGCTCAATGACGGTGACATAGGAGTCACGGATGGACAAGGTGGCGCCGATGCCCTGCAGCGACAGGCTCATCCGCATGTTGAAGTCCTCCTGGCTGGCGGGCGCCATATAGCAGCTGTGCGGGTCGAAGAGCTCGCCGGCCGTGGAAAGGAAGATCTCCAGCACCTGGCTGATACCGGCGTCACGGCGCATCTTGTATGAGGAGATGAGCTGCCGCTTGTTCCGGGTGCGCACGTCCTCGCGCTTGAATGCCGGCGGCGCCGGATCGGCGGAATCGCCATCCGCCTTCTGGCGCTTTTCCTCCTCCCGGAGCATGTCGGAAAGCAGGACGTTCTTGACGCGCAGCCGCCAGCGCTCCTGCAGCTCCTGTTCGGTCCGGCACCACGGGATGTCCTCGTTGCGCCGGTAGATCGGCATCGTCTCCCTGACGGTGAAATCCTGGGGCTGGTCAAGCTGGACGATGCTGAAGCGGATGCACTCGATCATGCGTTCGAGCAGCCGCTGGTAGACGGCCAGCGGGAAGCGCAAATCGACCTTGCCGCCGGAGACGCCGGAACACAACCCGGGGATGTATCCCCGGAATTCGTCCAGGTCGGACTGCCGGAAGTAGATCCGGGCGGGATCCAGCGCGGCGAAGTAGGCGCGATACCACCGCTCGTTGGTTTCCGGAGTGAAGCGCGGATGGACGTAGTGGCTCTTGACCAGGTCGGTGGTCACCGCCCCGGCAATGAGCCGCTCCCGCACCGTCGGCTGCATCTGCGCGGGATGCTCGCCGGAGAGCTCCTCCACCAGCGACTCGATGGACGGACGGTCAATGCGATGCTGCTGGACGCCCTGGCCGTCCAGGGGCGCGGAATCCTCCCGTGCGGCCAGGGGCGCGAAGGCCGCAAGAAGGCAAAGGAGGGGGGACAACAGGAGATGTCGCAGGGAAATCATGGGGATCTACTTTCCGGAGACCGTGAATTTAACCGCCGTGACCAGCCCGCCAGTCAGCCGGGAAAGCGAATCGCACAGCTGCTGGCGGAGCATCGGGGTGCACAGCGCATAAAGAACCGTGGGATTTGACACGCTTACTTCCAGGCAGTTCCCTTTCAGCTGGAGCGGCCGGGCCAATGTCCGCAGCGGCGCGCCGGTCAACTGGCCCCACTGCTGGACAATGCGGTTGAAAAGCGGCAACTCGGGACGCCTGAGCTCACGCATCACCTTCTCCACCAGCGGCGCCATGGCCTTGGCCTGGGGGTGCAGACACGCAAACGCCTCCTGGCGGGTCTGGTCGAAAAAGTCCGCCACGGCATCCTCCCGGCGCTTCTCAATGCGGTTCGGCTGGGAGCGCTTGCGCGCCAATGGCGCTTCGTTGGGGTCGCGGGAAAGATCCATGATTGCCTGTCAATCGGGCTATTGCAGCAATTTGTGCATGGTGGACATCAGCTGGGACAGTGATACCGGCTTGAGCAAGATGGCGTCGAACTCCTGGTCCTCGTTGTTGAAGAGGATGTCGGCGGTGACCGCGACCACCTTCAGCCGGGAAAGCGACGGGATGGCGTGGATGCGCCGCGCCAGCTCGGCGCCGCTCATCGCCGGCATCCGCAAGTCGGTGAAGACAATGTCCACCGCGGTGGAGCGCAGAATCCCGAGGGCCTCCTCGCCGGACGCGGCCTTGACCACCGGGATCCCCCGGGTCTTGAACATCGCCTCGAAGACCCGGATGTTGATGGGCGAGTCATCGACCAGCAACACATGCGGGATGCTCTCAAGCGCGGCAAGCCGGTGGTCGGCGCCCGGATGCGGCTCCTGGGGAACTGCGGCATCCCCGGAAGGGTGGACGTCGTTGAGCACCAGGGTGAAGGTGGAGCCGCTGCCGGGCTGGCTGGAGAGGGCGAGGTCGCCGCCCATGATCCTGGCCAGCCGCTGCGAAATGGTCAGCCCCAGCCCCGTGCCATTGCCGGTGCCGCCGTGCCTTTCCGACTGCACAAACGGACAGAAGATCATGGGCTGCATCTCCGCGGGAATGCCGCAACCGGTGTCCGACACGGCGATGGAAAGCACCCGCGACTCGTAGAGCGCCCGCACCTTCACCGACCCGCGATCGGTGAATTTGATCGCATTGCCGACCAGATTCACCAGGACCTGCCGGACATAACGCACGTCCAGCATCAGCGACGGCATCGGCGGACACTCGAATGACAGCGACAATGACTTGTCGGCGGCCATCTGGCGGTAGGTCATCCGCAGCTCGTCGAAGATCTCCTGGACGCTGACCGGCGCCAGGACCACCTTCATCTGCTCCGACTCGATTTTCGAGAAGTCGAGGATGTTGTTGATCAGCCCCAGCAGGCTCCGGGCGGCGAAGCGGATCCCCCCGGCATACTCGCGCTGCGGCCCCGGCAGCCCGCGGCACTCCTCCAGCAGCTCGGAGTACCCGATGACCGCATTGAGCGGGGTGCGCAACTCATGGCTCATGGTGGCCAGGAAGGTGCTCTTGGCCCTGGCGGCGGACTGGGCCTGGTCGCGGGCGCAGGACAGCTCGTTGATGTATTCCTGGCGCAGGAGGATCAGCTCGATCATCCGGGCGATGGTCGGAATGACCTGCTTCTGGATCTCGGAAAGGCTGCCGCTGCGGCTGCGGAAGCTCAGCCCCCAGATCCCCCATGCCCGGCCATGCAGGAAGATCTGCATCACATAGAGGCGGCGGACATGGTGCCCGCGCAATATCCCCAGCCACTGGCGCTCGCCGGCGGTCCTGGGGCGGGATCGCTCCGCGTCATCCTGGTCCTCGGCAAAGGGAATCCACTCGATCAGGCTGTGCCCGCGGGCGGACAGGGAACTCACCCAGTGCGGCGAGTGGTATTTCCCGATGAACGACGCCACAATCGGCTCGACGCCATTGGCGCAGTACTCGTCCACCACCTCCGGACGGCTGCCCTGGTCGTCGCCGTGGCGAACCAGATAGCAGCGGTCGCCATGGAAATGCTCGCAGAACAGCCGCAGGATGGTCGTGAAGGAGGCATTGGCATTGTTGTCCGGCAGCACCGCCGCCATGCATTCCTTCTGGATTTTCTCGTTCAAAGTCAGATTGTGGATGTCGTCGATGTCCACGCCAGTGCCCATCACCGCCGGAGTGTTGAAGACCTCCCTGGGCAGCTGGACAAAAGTGCCGATCTGGCGGCGGTTGCCCAAGTCGTATTCGATGACGCGCTGCCGCCCGGTGTTGAAGACATCGCGGATGGCGGAGCGGATCATGGCCCCCACGTCCTCGGGGAAATCGCCAATGCCACGGATGTGACGCGAAAAGAGGCTGGCGTGCGAGGTGAGGCCATTCCCGCTGTGGTAAAGCAGGATCCGCTCCTTCTCGTCAACCACCAGGATGCGCATCTGCAGGCTGGTGAAGACATCGCGGAGCTGCCGGATGAGCCGGCGGTAGCGCAGCCCGGCGAAAATGGACACCCCGGTGATCAGCAGCAGGCAGAGGATGGTGATTGCCACCAGCCAGACATATTCGCGGTAGGCAGTCAGGAAGGACTCGTAGCGCCCGAGATACTTGGCGTGGTCGGGGACCTTCCCGGGGTCGATGCCATAGTGGACAAGCATCGGCTCCTTGAGGTAGAGCTTGACCGGCAGCGGCTGGTGAACCCGCGGCACGTGCTCCCCGGCCAGCAGCCGGATGGTCATCGCCGCGGCCGCAATGCCGGTCTTCACGCCGTCTTCCATGTAGCCGCCGACAGTGCGGTATTGCAGCAGCGCGGTGTGCATGACGAACACCGGCAGGTCGCTGTTGCCAAAGAGATTGAAGAGATGCAGGATCGACGAGGCGTTGATCGCCCGGCGGTTGTACCACCCCTGGAAGAGCACCACGGCGTCATCCGCACACTCGCCGATCATCGCCAGCAGCTCGTCGGCATCCATCTTCTCATTGTCGGGGATGATCAGGCGCAACTGCGGGAAGTCGTGGCGCAACGCCATGGCCTGCCGACGGCATTCCCGCCCCTTCAAATTCCACGGGGTGACCAGGAAGACGGTATGGCGACCGGGAAAAAGCCGCTCAATGAGCTCGAGATTCTCCCGAAGCCGGACCTGCTGGGGGATGTAATGGACATTGCCGCGCACGGGCAATGCGTCCTGCATCCCGTCCGTCAGGCCGCAGACAATCACCGAAACCGACGCCGGAATGGTGCCAAGCTCGTTCCGGATCAGATCCAGCCCCACGCCGGAAAAGGCGACGACGATCCGGTACTTCCCCTGGCGGATCTCCTCCAGGCGCCTCTGCAGCTCGATGGTCTTCTCCGGTGCGTATGGCGGATAGGCGGACTCCAGATACAGCTGGTCGATGGAGTACGATTCGCCGGAGCGGTTCAGCTGCTCCATGTACGTGCTGCTGGTCTGGAAGAACTGCACATACGAGGCATTGAACGGCGAGATGAGCAATATCCGCGCCGGGGCGCTGTCGGCATGCGCCGAAACGCCAAGGCAAAGACAGGCCAGCAACAACAGGATGGATAATCGGAGGCGGCCCATTTTGCAGGCGTCGCGCGGGGATTCCTTCCTTGATGCGCGGCGGCTATTTGCAGAACTCGCCGTACCCGACGCTGTCCATGAGGGCATCCAGATCGGCGGCATTGACATCGCTGACGCGGCAGATCCAGCCATCGCCCTCCGGCGCGTCGTTCAGCGGCGACGGCTCGGCCTCCAGCGCAGAGTTGACTGCGACCACGGCGCCACCGGCAGGCATGAAGACATCCGAGCAGGCCTTGACGGACTCGATGGTGCAGAGGCGCTCGCCGGCGGCCAGCCGGATGCCCTCCTGAGGCAGTTCGATGAAGGTGATCTCGCCGAGTTCGTCGGCGGCAAAACGGGTGATGCCGACCAGGGCCGTGCCATCGTCGGCCAGCTCAATCCACTGATGCTCCTTGCTGTACTTTTTCATGGTAGTTCTCCTAGGATGATGGCCTGGGCGGCGATGGCTTCGCCGCGGCCGATGGCGTCCAGGCCCTCGTTGGTCTTGGCCTTGACGGAAATGCGCTCCGCCGGCACGGCAAAAAGCCTGGCGATTTCCTGCCGGATGGCGGGGATGGCCGGGGCCAGCCTGGGCGACTGGACGATGACGGTGCAGTCCAAATTCACCAGCCGCCACCCGGCAAGACGCGGATCATCAAGGACCCGCTGCAGCAGCTTGCGGCTGTCAAGATCCCGGAACTCCGGCAGGTGGTCGGGAAACCACTGGCCAATGTCGCCCAGGGCAAGACTGCCCAATAATGCGTCGATGATGGCATGCAGCAGCACATCGCCATCGGAGTGCGCCTGCTCGCCGCGGCCATCCCGGGTGGGGATGGCAACGCCGCCCAGCCTTAGCGGACGCCAGGTGCACAGCCGGTGGATGTCATAGCCTTGGCCAATTCTGAACATGGAGGAAGTATATGGAATGGAGCGGAAATGGAGCGGCCGGCGGTCGTGGGGACGATCGCTCCGCGACGCCGCAAACTGCACGACGGCCGCCTGGCGGTGGCGGCGTCTCGTAAACCCATGGCATTTTCGCCAGGACCGCCCGTGATGCCTGCGAAATCCCCGGCGGATCTACGAGACGCTACACTGGAAATATAGCCCGGCTGGGCGATGCTGATGGCCCCGCCGGAGCATATTTCCGGGATTACCGCAGCGGCCAGCTGTCCGTGCGGAAGGGCGAGGCCGGCAGCCCGGCGGCATTGTAGAGGTTGCCGTCGGGGAAATCTGCCCAGGAATAGCGCACCGCCAACGGATGCCGGACATCGGCGGCGCGCACCACGACCGTGCCGCCGTCGATGGTCGCGGTGCCGGGATGGAAGCTGCCGTCCTCGCCGGCGATGTAGAAGCCCCGCAACTGCTCGCCGTCCTTGGCGTGAAGCCCCCTGGCGTGGCGGAAGCAGATGCGGATGGCGCCATCCTCGATGGATGATGACTCAAAGAGCGGCCCGTCGCCCTCCACGTCTTCGCGATGCTCGGCATGGCGCAGCGCCAATGCGGCCAAACGGAAGCCGACGACACGCTTGTCCTTCGGATGGATGTCCTGCTCCTCGCCGACGTCGATGGCTACGGCGATGGCGGCATTGGGGACACTCTGCGCCGCCTTGCGCTGGGATTCACGCAGCGCCGGCCAGACGCAGTTGCCGTCATATGGCTTGAGGTCACGGAATCCGGCCAGCTGCACGATGTAGAACGGGAAGTCGCCAATCCCCCAGTGATGACGCCAGTCGCGAATCAGGTTGGTCATCGCCTCCTCGTAGCGCAACGCCTGCTTGATGGTCTCGGCATTCTGCTCGCCCTGATACCAGATGGCGCCGTGGATGCCGTAGGGGATCAACGGTCGGATCATGCCGTCGAACAGCACCGACGGGACATTGGGATTGCCGGGGGTGAATGCCAGGCTCTCGTTCCAGGGCGAGACGATATGCCCGGCATCAAACTCCATCGACGCCTTCCAGATGCCGGCCAGCGGCAATTTGCTGCCGTCGCCGCCAGCGGGGCGGATGCTATACTCCGACTCGCCGCCGACAAATCCGCCATCGTAGGCAAAGGAGTAGACGCGGATGGCGATGACATTGCGGGCGCCGGCCTTGACCAGGCGGGCGGGGACCCGATATTCCCGAGGCAGGTTCCACCAGCCGGTCTCGAAGCCGCCGCCAGTACGGCCGATCTCCTCGCCGTTGAAGTAAGCCACGTCATGCTTGTCTATGCCGCCGGTGTGGACCAGCAGGTCCTCGCCCGCCCATTCCGCAGGGATGTCGATTTCGCGGCGGAACCACGCGGCGCCATTGCCGCCCAGCCCCTGCGAAATCCACTCGCCGGGGACATCCATGTCCTTCCAGGCGGAATCGTCGAATTGCAGATCCGCCCAGCCCATGCCGACGCCGCGGTTGCCCGGATCCCGCTTGCAGAACTTCTCAAAGAACTCCGCCTCGCACAAAGTGAAACGGTCCAGGATGTCGGTGGTCAGGCCATCCCAGGTTTGCGGATCGGTGTTGGCATGGTCCTTGCGCAGAAGCAGCTCGCGCTCGTATTCGCACTCCATTGCCGACTCGCGGCTGGTCCAGGTCTCCACGCAGGTGCCGCCCCAGCTGGAATGGATGATTCCGACCGGCACGCCGGTTTCCTCGCGCAGCTTCCATGCAAACCACAACGCCACTGCGGAAAAATTGGGCGAGTTCTCCGCGGTGGCCGGCAGCCACTGCCCCTTGAAGGACGACTGCGCGGCGCCGGAGGCATTGCGCGGAATGGTGATCATCCGCAGCGTCTCCGGATCGCGCACCATCTCGGCGAACTGGCGGCATTGATCCGGCGACTGGTTGAGCCTGAACTCCATGTTCGACTGGCCGGAAGCCAGCCAGACTTCGCCAATGCGCACGTCATTGACCGTGATGCTCTGGCCGTCACTGCGGTCGGTGACTGTCAAGACAAACGGCCCGCCGGCCTCCATCGGCGGCAGACGCAGCATGAACTGCCCGTCGCTGGACGACAGCGCATAGGCACACTGGCCATTGAGCTGCGCAAAGATGACGCTTCTCGGCTGGGCGCTGCCCCAGACCGCAATCTGGCAACGGCGCTGGAAAATGGCGCCATCAGAGAAAATCGATGCTAATTTCATGGGTTGGTTTTGATGTTTGAGGACAATTCCCCCCGGACAGTGCGGGTGGCGGCATTTTCGACCGCGCAGATGCGACAGGTGCAGAAGCTGTTGGGGGGAAGCCGATCCTCCGGAGGCAGTTGCACCTTGAGGTAGTTCTCCGACCAGCCGCTGCCGTCCTTTTCGATCAGCACCCGGACAGTGCGGCCAATTTGATGCCGCGCAAAGACCTCCGCTTTCCGTCTCGCCAGGGCCAGCATGGACTTTTCACGGCTGGCGACAGCATCCGATGGCGGACGCGGCCACCCGGCGGCGGGGGTGTCCTGCCGCGGCGAGTAGCTGAAGACATGCATGAGGCCATACGGCATCGCCTCGACAAAGCGACGGCATTGCTCGAAGATCGCGTCGTCCTCGCCGGGAAAGCCAACCATGAGGTCGGTGCCGATGCAAATGCCGTCCAGACGGGAAACCGCATCAGCCACCGTGGCGGCATACTGGGCACAGTCGTAGTGACGCCCCATTCTGCGCAGAATGGCGTCGTGGCCATATTGCACCGGCAAGTGGAGAAAACGGCAGATGCGCTCCTCGCGCTCCATGAGGCTGATCAGCCGATCGAGGACCGGCCCGGGCTCGACTGATCCCAGCCGCAGACGGAAATCGCCCGGCAACGACAGCAGCTCCTCCAGCAATCCCGCCAGATCGGCGCCATGATTGCAATAGGTGGCAATGTTCACGCCGGTGATCACCAGCTCCTTGTGGCCGCACGCAAGCAGCTCGCGGGCTTCGCGCAATACATCCACCTTGTCGCGGGAATGCGCCTCGCCGCGAGTCTGCGGCACGATGCAGTAGGTGCAATGGAAGTTGCAACCCTCCTGGATCTTGAGATGGGCACGGGTGTGGACGCTGTACCGGCCAGTGAGCGGAATCACAAAACCCTCGCTGGCCGCCGCACTCTCATGACGCCGGCAGACGGCGTCGCAATGGACAGGCGGATCCGGAAGCAATGCGGCCAGCGATGGTGGCTTGGGATTGGGTACGACTAGATCCGGAAGCGCATGATCCGCACTGTCAAGGGCGTGGCGGTCGGAGGCCGCACAACCACACAACACCACAAAGGCCTGGGGATTGAGGCGCCGGGCCTGGCTTACCGCATGGCGCGATTTCTGGGTCGCCACCGCAGTGACGGCACAGGAATTGATGACGGCGACATCGGCCGGCTCGCCCCACGGCACGACAGCATAGCCATGGGCGGTGAAATCGGCCGCCAGCAATGCACTGTCAGCCTGATTCAAACGACAGCCGAGAGTCTGGATGGAAACACGCAATGACACTGTTCTTGAAGCGGGAAGCGTATGATGGCTAGGATTGGGTGGGAGGGGGGACTTGCGTGGACAGAGCGGTTTCCCTCCGCTTGTCCCCGTTATACTCCGTTAAACTCCGTTGCCATCCGTTAACCTCCGTTAGGCAGCAATCTGTAGCTCGCCCCATCGCACGCGCGCATGCGCGCGCAGAGCCTTGGCAGGTGGGAATCCCCCCTCCACCCGCCCGTGCATACGGTATCGGCAAAAACTGGCACTGGTTGCCACAAGACGCAAAATCCGCAAAAGTGTGCGATTGGCAGACACTTTACAAATCTCAGACAAACGGAGAACAACGGAAACAACGGAAACAACGGAAACAACGGACGAACAACGGAGAACAACGGAGAACAACGGAGAACAACGGAGAACAACGGAAACAACGGAGAACAACGGGGAACAACGGAAACAACGGAAACAACGGAAACAACGGAGAACAACGGAGAACAACGGAAACAACGGAGAACAACGGGGAACAACGGAAACAACGGAGAACAACGGAGAACAACGGAGAACAACGGAGAACAACGGAGAACAACGGAGAACAACGGAAACAACGGAGAACAACGGGGAACGGAGAACAACGGAAACAACGGAGAACAACGGAAACAACGGAGAACAACGGAAACAACGGAGAACAACGGAAACAACGGAGAACAACGGAGAACAACGGAGAACAACGGAGAACAACGGGGAACGGAGAACGAAGAACGGAGAACGAAGAACGGGGAACGGAGACCTGGGAGAACGGGGAACGGGGAACGGAGAACGGAGAACGGAGAACGGAGAACGGAGAACAGGGAACGGGGAACAGGGAACAGGGAACGGGGAACAGGGAACAGGGAACGGGGAACAGGGAACAGGGAACGGAGAACAGGGAACGGAGAACGGAGAACGGAGAACGGAGAACGGAGAACAGGGAACGGGGAACAGGGAACGGGGAACAGGGAACGGAGAACGGAGAACGGAGAACAACGAGATGAACGGAACAACTGACGGAGAACGGTATATGGCGGCAAACGCAGGCTACCGAGAGGGCCGCTTTACACCGCTGTCAGCCATTGCCCCTCCTTGCCGGCATGTCGCGTGGAAGCGGAATTTGGCTACTCCACGATCAGCCGATTTACGATTTCCTGTGAGGTCTCGATGCGTTTGCGCAAGTCGCGGAAGCGGTTCACGGTTTCGGAGTTTTCCGCCGGCTTGCTGTCCAGGAAGGCCTTCAATTCACGGTTGGCGGCGGCATTTTCCGCCATTGCCTGACGGCATTGCGCCTGCTTGTCTGTTGGCAACTGCGATATCGACCATTCCAGGAGGTCGTCTTCCAGCTGGCTTCCCAGCCGATTGATTTCATTCTCGCATTCACGCATCTTCTGTTCGAATTGCGCCATCATTTCGCGGCGGTTTTGCCGCTGTTGCTTCAGCTGGCCATATCGTGCGATGATCTCCGGATTGGCGGTGGCGGCGACCATTTCGTCGATCTTCGCGGGGAGCTGGCGGGTACAGAGCTTGACATCGACGATGAACTGTTCCGCGGTAAGCATGGCATTGGCGCGCAGATTGGCCATGGGCGCGCCATCGCTATTGCAGAAGAGGATCGTCGGGATGTCATTGACCTTCAGCTGGCCGCGCAGCTGTCGGTTGCGCTGGAGCAGTTCCTGGGGGAAATCCGGACTGTTCTTGGGCAGGTCGATCATCACCAGCACGAGATTTGGCGCATACTGCCGCCATTGCGGCGACTCCAGCACATTGGCCACGAAGCTGTTGGCGGCAAACGACCAGTCCGATCCATTGAAGAAGAGCAGCAGCGGCAATTTCCTATCGACGGCCAGTTTCACGGCGGCATCCAGATCGGAGGTCCAGACGCCGGGGACGGCGCCGGTGCTGTCGACCGCCAGCCGCTTTGAGGCCTCGGCGATTTGCGGTCCCGCCATTCTCAACGATGTGGCCTCGTCATTGGAATTGGCGCCGCCATCCTCCGGCATTGACACCGGATCGCAACCGGCGAAGAGGATGACGCAGGCAAGCAGCGCGGTGATCATCTGGCAGGATTTTTTCATGGCAGGCGAGTGGCTGGGGTTGGGGTTGGGATTGGGAAGAGCATGGCAGGGGATTCAGGAGGGCTCCTTGCGCCAGATCCGCAGCCGGAAGAGGGCGCCAAGCCGCAGGGTCAGCGGCAGATCCCGGTCTGCCGGGATGCCGTCTGGTGGCGGCGTGCGGTCGCATCCCATCATGCATCCCAGCAGAATCATCATCGACAGCGTGAAGGAACCGCCGTACGACAGCAGCGGCAACGGCAGGCCGATCACTGGCAGCATCCGGATGGTCATGCCGATGCCGACGCAGATATGGACCATCAGGAGCGACACGCCGCCAGCCAGCAGATTGAGATCCTGCCGGGAAGCGGCGCGGCTGGCCCAGTGCAGCAGCACCGCCACCAGCACGCCATAAAGCGTGACCACCGGCAGCACTCCGCCGAGGAAGCCGCCTTCCTCGGCGATCACCGCGAAGATGAAATCGGTCGGCGCGACCGTCCGCGGCAGGAATCCGAGGCTTTTCATGGTGCCTTTGAGATATCCCTTCCCGAGCAGTCCGCCGCCGGCGACGGTCATGAGCGACTGCTGTTCATTCCAGCCGCCGCGTGCGGAAAGATATGAGTTCAGCCGCCGCAGGTGGTATCCATGCAGAATTCCGTCGGACGGCGCACCCGCCGTGCGTGACGCGGCAGTGGCGGCGTCATCGGCGGGGATGCTCCGCAGGTAGTGGAGGGCGCCGATGCCGGCGAAGAATGCCGCCAGCAACACGGCCAGCGCGGCCTTCCACAGCCATCCCGGAAGGAATCGCAGACCGACCATGACGGCCATCCCCGGCAGCAGTGACGCCGCATTGCCATACGACGGCTCCCGGGCAATGAGAAGCATCGGGACGGCAAATACCGCCAGCGCGGCCGCAAGCTCGCACAGCCGGGAACGGAAGAGTTCTCCGGAAAGCACCACCGCGCCCGCCAGCAGGGTGAAGACCTTGGCAAATTCGGCAGGCTGCAGCAGCAGCGGCCCCACCGCAAGCCATCGCCGGGCGCCGCCGATGCTGCGGCCGATGAACAGCACCGCCACCAGGAGCAGCACGCTGGCGCCATAGCAGCACAGCACCAGCAGCCGCCAGCGTCGGCGATGGCAGTCCAGCCGCGCAAAGAATGCGGCCGCCAGCGCACCGGCGCCCAGGAAGGCGCATTGGCGCAGCCAGTTCGGCCGCACCGGGTAGTCGCTGCTGACATATCCGGCGCTGTAGATTGCCGCGACTCCGGCCAGCGCCAGTGCGGCAATGCACAGCAACGCGATCAGGTGGCTGGCGCGCATGCCTGGGCGTAATTGCGTCGGAAGAACTGAATCCATGAGCGCAGCAGCACGGCCTGCTGTTCGGGGGTGGTGGCGTCGTCAAGCACGTGGAAGGCATCGTCGAACTGCTTGAATGGCAGCGCCTCGAACGCGGCGCGCTGTTGCGGCGTGAGCGCATCCAGTCCGCCCTGTGCCACAATGCGGCCATAGCACTGGCGCAACTCCGGTCCGCAGTCGATAATCATCACCTTGATCAGCAGCCGCATCAGCGAGAACAGCCTGCCGGTCCACTGGCCGCGGTAGGTGAAGTTCTCCGCCATCAGGAAGGGATTCTCGTCTCCGAAGGCGGTGTTGATTCTTTCCTCCGGGGAATACATGTCGCGTCGGCATGGCAGCCGGTAGAGGGTATACTTGACGGGGCCGCCGGGAGTACCGGCGTAGCGGCCGTAGAGCCGTTGCGCCGCCGGGCTCAGGATGAAGTCCACGAACTCCTCGGCCAGGGCGCGGTCGGGCGCGCCACGCAAAATGGCAATGGGGTCCGCCGAGACCGACGAACCACCGCTTGGGGTGCGGTACTCCAAGGTCCGCCGTCCTAGATGGGCCGCTTCCCATTCCGCCTGCGACCGCCCATAGAAGTCGATGCACATTCCGGCGGCAATCTGTCCGGCGGCGGCATCCCCCGGTACCTTCGATGCGGAGAAGGTCAGATATGCGGCATTGCCGCCTATCTGCTTGATGAGGGTCATGGCACGACGCCAGGCCTGGTCGAGCTGTGCGGCGGAGGGTTCAGCGCCATCCGGCTGCAATCGTGCGATCTCATCCTGCATTTCCCGCTGGATCAGCATCTCGAAGCATTTGACAATCGATCCGCTCTGGGTCGGATCGGCCACGCCGATGGCATTGTAGAGCCGCGGGTCGGCCAGATCCCGCCAGGACCTGCCGAAGGCGGCGATTTCGTCCGCGGAGAAGCCGGCATCGGCAAGCCGGTCGCGGTTGAATATGATTCCGAAGCAGGAAAAACAGGTTGCGTAATAGCAATCGCCCGCATCATACCAGACCTCGCCGCCGCCACCGGGGCTCATCACCGGCCTGGCCCCGCCGAACCACTCCGGATGACGCTGCCGGACGCCAGCGGGGACGGTGATGCCCGCGCGGGTGAGCCAGTTCATGTCGTACTGGCCGCCGCCGAAAAATATATCGATCCCGATCGAGGTGTCGCTCTTGAGGAAGTCATCCCGTGCCGCCGCCGCCACCGGGTTGCCCTGGGCGGTGGTGCGGGGGTCAAGCACCGCCGCGGCGGTGCGGTCGTCCCAGCCGGCATCCGGATGCTCTTGCAGCCAGCGGTGCTGGAAATTGGCAAGATAGGTGCTGCGGATATAGCGGACAATCTCCGAAGTGCCGCCGATGGTCCGCCAGTCGATCGAGATCTCCTCGCCGGTGCGGTCAAGGTGGTATTGGCGGAAGGCGCGCTCAAATTCATAACGCGTCGCCTCGTTGTGCGGAGTGATCACCACCAGCTGCCGCGCACTTGCCGAGTGCTCTTCCGACGGCTTGCGCAATGCCAGCGGGATTGCGATGACCGCCGCCAGAACCAGGATGGCCCAGATATATTGCCTCATTGCTTCGGTGGATGGCGTGATGCCGGCGCCTTCATGCCAACGCCCTCCCTCCCCCTGGCGGTTTTCCGGAACGCCGCGCCGGTCGCTACCTTCCGCCGGACGGCCCGGTGCAGATGAGCACCAGCCCGGTGATGCACAGCGTCAGCGCGACCAGCTGCACCGGACGGAGTTTTTCCTTGAGGATGAAGACACATGCCAGGATGAAGGACACGATGCAGGAGCCGACCATCACCGGGTAGGCCATCCCGCCGAGGCCGTGGGCGGCCATCACATCAAGTCCGGGGAACAGCAGCGTGATCGAGAGGAACAGCCCGAAGACGGAAAGCCCCAGCAGGTACATCCAGAGGCGTGTCCTCGTGAGTGCCTGTTTCATCACGGCATATCCATCGCTCCTGGTGTTGAACAGGATGTAGATCAGCGCCGTCATCATGGTCCCGAAGCCCGTGCCCATGGTGCGATAGGAACTGGGGACCTTGCGGCACTCCTCGAAGTACGACGGGATGGTGGTGATGTTCTGCTGGACTGCGCACAAGGCCAGGCACATCAGCGCCAGGAGCTTCCAGTTTCCGCCGCCGGTGCCGCTGCGGCTGTTGTCCTTGGCCATGCTGAAGATCCCCAGCGCCGTCAGCAGCAGGATGATGCCGGCAATGCGCAGCGGCGTGGCCTCCACGCCGAAGAAGATGATTCCGCCGATGAACGGGAATACCAGCGCCGACTGGATGATCGCCCAGATGATGCCGTTCGGCCCGCTCTGCATCGCCCTGGACATCCAGATCAGGTTGAGGAAATTCGAAAAGCCGGTGAAGACATACGCGGCCATGGTCAGCCAGAAGGCCGTCGCGCTGCATTCGGGAATGGCCAGCGTGCCGTTGCATGCCGCCACTGCCAATGCCCCGATGAGGCTGAGGCCGCCGCAGAGCAATTGGATGAACGACGGCGGAATCCCCTGCTTGGGTGCATCGCCCATGACCAGCCCGGTGAGGCTCCAGCTGGAGCCGACGATCACCAGGGCGATGATGCCGAAGGCCATCGATGAGAAGAACGGCACGGATTGAAGCCAGGATGACAGCATATGCAATCGGGAAATGGGGCACAGCGGGCAAAAAAACGCCCCGTCTCAATGGGTAGGGTGAAACGGGACGTCAATGCCGGGCAGTTCGATCGATTTGTCGCTAGTTGGCGGCCGCGGCGCCGGCGGCCTTCGCCTGCGCCTTGGCCTCGCGGCGGCGGTTTTCAATTTCCCGCGCCGTGGGCTTGTGCCAATGCGCGGCCCAGGCCGTGGCGATGAAGATGGTCGAGTAGGTGCCGGTGATCAGGCCGAAGAGCATCACCAGCGCAAAGTCGCGGATGACGCCGCCGCCGATGATCAGCAGGCTCACGGTGACGAATACCGTGGTCAGCGTGGTCAGCATGGTGCGCGACAGCGTATGGTTGATCGCCTCGTTGACCAGCTTGCGGTAGTTGTCATCTGGACGCATCGCCCGCAACTCGCGCACCCGGTCGAAGATGACGATGGTGTCATTGAGCGAGTAGCCGATGATGGTCATGAGCGCCGCAACGATCGTCAGCGAGATCTGCCCATGGAAGAAGACGATGAAGAGTCCGGCGGAGACGATGACGTCATGGATCACGGCGATGACCGCCGCCACGCCGTAGGTCAGCTCGAAGCGGAAGGCCAGGTAGATGACGATGGCGATGAACGAGAGGATGGCGGCAACCATCGAGTCGTGGCGGAATTTGGCGCCGACGGACGGGCCGACCTGGTAGATGCTCCCCTGGACCATCTTGCATTCCGGGAAGGCCTTGTCCAGATGGTCGCTGAAGATGTTGGAGTCTTCGGTCAGCTTGGGGACCACGACCTCCAGTTCGGCGTTTCCGGACTGCCCGCGCTTGTATCCGACATTGACCTCCTTGTATCCCTGGCTGGACAGGTACTCGCGGATGAGGGCGACATCCGGGGCATCGCCATCGCAGGTATATGTCAGCTGGGTGCCGCCGGCGAAGTCGATTGCCATCACCTTGTCAAGCCGGCAGAAGAATCCGACGATGCCCAGCAGCACCAGGAGGCAGGAAAGCCCCAGCGCCGGCTTCATGTACTTGAAGAAGTCGATCTTCGGGTCCTTCAGGCACTTGAACTCGTTCATGGTCAGCTTCTTGATCCAGCCGAAATACAGCGCCAGGTCGAAGATGGCATGGGTCATGAACAGCGCGGTGAACATCGACGCCAGTACACCGAATGCCAGGGTGACGGCGAAGCCCATGACCGTCCCCGAACCGTATCTGTAGAGGAAGAAGCAGGTGATCAGCGTGGTGAGGTTGGAGTCGAAGATGGCGGAGAAGGCGCGATGATAGCCCGCGCTTACCGAGGTGGCGAGGTTCTTGCCCAGCGCCATCTCCTCGCGGATGCGTTCGAAAATCAGCACATTGGCGTCGACGGTCATGCCGATGGTCAGCACCATTCCCGCGATGCCCGGCATGGTGATGGTGGCCCCGGTGAGCGCCATGGTCCCCAGGACCAGGATGGTATTGACCAGCAGCGCCAAGTCGGCGACAAAGCCGCAGAAGTGGTAGTACCACAGCATGAAGGCGATCACCACCACCAGTCCGATGATTCCCGCCATGGCTCCGGACTTGATGGAGTCGGTCCCCAGGGTCGGCGCGGTGCCGAACTCGGAGGTGATGTCGATGGACACCGGCAGGTTTCCGGAGGAGATGACGCCGGCCAGGCGCCGGGCCTCATCCAGGGTGAAGGAACCGGTGATGGAGGCGTTGCCGCCGGTGATCGCGCCCTGGATCACCGGTGCGGAGTAGACTGTGCCGTCCAGCACAATCGCCAGGCGGCGCCCGATATTGTCGCCGGTGACTTCAGCGAAGTCCTTGGCGCCGCGGCCATTGAAGGACATCGAGATGGACCACTGGCCATATTCATCGACATTCGGGAAGGCGTTTTCGACATCCACTCCGCGGATTGATGCGGGGGTCTTCTCCAGGAAGAGCACCTCGGCGGTTTCCTCGCCATTGCGTTCCTCGATCATCTCCTTGCGGATGATGTTGACGGGGTTGTGGAATCCGGGGTCGGCGCTGTACTGCCTCACCAGCTCGGCGTTGTTGGCGGCCACCAGGTAGAACTCCAGCTTGGCGGCATCCTTGATGGTATTGCGGATGCCGGTCTTGTCGCCTTCGTCGATCGACGGCATGCGGATCGACAGGTCGGTGGCGGTGATGCCGCGCAGTTCAGGCTCGGTGACGCCGGACTTGTCCAGGCGGTTGCGGAGGATCTCCAGGATCTGGTTGCGCACCTGTTCCACGGTGCTGTTGGCCGGGACATCCTTTTTGTTGAAGGAGACCACGAACTCGGTTCCGCCCTGCAGATCCAGTCCCAGGTGGAGTTTTCCGGCGGATTTGCGGCGGACATAGCGCAGGACGGTCTTGTTGTTGGCCTTCGGCTGGTGCGGGACTTTGATGAAGGTGCACAGCCGGATGCTGCGCAAATCGGCGTTGTTACCGCTGGCGGCGGCCTCGACCGCCTTGTATGCGGAGTACTTGATGCCATCCGGCAGCTGGCCGCCATCCATATCCCTGCCATTCATCAGGTTGTCGATACGCCTGGAGAGCTCTTCCCAGTTCTTGAGCGCCTCCTCGGCCGAATAGCCGTTGTAGGCGGTGTTGAGCTTTTCGCGGTCCTTGAGGAGATTCTCGTATTCCTTGCCGGACTTCTTCGGCAGGGCCGCCAGGCGCTTCTCGATATTGCCCAGCTTCTCGGAAGCCACCTTGGCCTGCTGCAGGAGCTGCTCCTGGTTGATGTTCGCCAGCTTCCTGAACTCTTCCAGGAAATCCTTGTCCTTGACGGGGAACATCGACCAGCACCACGAGACGGTGATGACCAGGATGATCGCCCAGCGGATTATCAGAGATTTTTTCATGACAGCGATTGAGGTGTGGTGACTGTGTGGGGGATGAGGACGCCAGGAGAAGGCCGTGGCTATTTCTTCTCGGCCTCCGGCTGCGCCTCGGGAATGATCTCCGCCACCGCGCCCCGGGCGAATTCGATCTCGATATTCTTCGGCGCCAGGGCGATCACCACGGTTTTCTCATTGACCTTGGTGACAGTGCCGATCGCCGCCGCCGTGGTCATGACCTTGTCGCCGACCTTGAGCTTGCGCAGCATCTCCTGCATTTCCTTCTGGCGCTTCTGCTGCGGGCGGATCATGATGAAGTACATGATGCCGAACAGCGGGATCAGGATCCACATCCCGCCCAGGAAGCCTCCCGGGCTGCCGGCAGGCGCGGCCTGGCTGGCGGCATCGGCGGCTTCAGCCGCAACCGGCGCGGCCTCCTGGGCAAAACTGACAATAGAGGTCAAAAGGCTAGTCACTTTGAATTAATCTCCGGATAATAATGGCTGGATGCCAATGTGAATTGGGAACTTGGGATGAAAATGGATACGCGTGGCGCGAAACTGCTAAATTTAGCGCATAATCCCGGATTTTCAAGCGGATCAGAGCAACCGCCGCGCGTCCGCACCGTGGGAGGGCACGGCGGCATTTCTTTTTTTTTGCGGCCTCGGGCTACGGCTGCCAGTCGCCGCGCTGGTAGAGCGCGTGCATGGCCACGGACGCGCCGGCCAGTTCGCCGATCTTGAGCCCCAGTCCGGAGAGCTCCACGCGGCAGTGCCTGTAGAAGTTCTCCCAGCAGAAGCGCGGCAGGTATGCCATCACCGGCTTCATCATGAAATCGCCGGCGTAGTATGCCGAGGTGCCGAGGGTGATCAGCTCGGGGCTGAAGGCGCTCATGCACAATCCGATGCCCTGGGCGAGGCGCATGCAGATCTCGTCCCACAGCTCGATGGCCAGCGGGATATTCGCCTTGGCGCCCTCGCGGATGGCCTGGAAATTGAGATTCTCCAGCTTGCCGTCAACGCACGGCAGGCGGAACATCGCATGGTCGGGGCGGAAGCGCAGCAGATCCTGCAGCCGCAGCGCGACGCTCCGGCCGCCGCAATACGCCTCAAAGCATCCGCGCAGTCCGCATCCGCAAAGAGGACCGTTGACATCCAGCACCATGTGGCCGATCTCGCCGGCATTGCCGGTGCAGCCGGTGACCAGCTTGCCGCCGCTGACAATGCCGCCGCCGACGCCGGTGGACATGGTGATGTAGATGACATCCTTCAGCCCCCTGCCCGACCCGAAGAACCATTCGGCCAGCACGCCGGCGTTGGCGTCGTTTTCCAGCATGATCGGCATCGGGAACTCCCTGGCCAGATCATCGCGGAAGGGCACGTTGTCCCATTGCATGTTCGGGGAGCGCAGCAGCCGTCCATTGGCGACATCCAGCGGTCCGGGCGCGCAAATGCCGCATGCCCTGATGTCATTGGCAGAAAGATTCAGCTCCTTGAGCAGCTGATGGGCCTTTCCGTAGATGGCGGGGAGGGTGTCCTCGTAGGAGGGCTGCATCGGAATGCGGGTGCTGCCCAGGACATTGCCATTGCTGTCGGCGATGCAGACGGCGATCTTGGTGCCGCCGATGTCCACGCCCATTACTTTCAGGTTGTCGCTCATTGTCATATTTCCTTGTGGTTGCTGGAGGATCCAGGGTTACGTGGCTTCCGGCGATCTTCTGCCGCGATTCACTGCGGCGTGATGCCGGGAAGCGGTGCGGCGCTAGACCAGCATCGGCCCGGAGGGGCCGCCGTCATAGAGCATCGGTCCGGAGGGGCCGCCGTCGAAGAGCATCGGACCGGAGGGGCCGCCGTCGAAGAGCATCGGTCCGGAGGGGCCGCCGTTGCGGTCAAGTTCGAGGGTGCTTTTCGTCCGGGGGCGGCGGACCGGCCTGGCGGCCGACGCCCCGGACGGCGCCGTCTTTTTCGCCACGGTTCCGGCTTTGGGCGCCTCCGCCGGCGCGCAGCTTACAGTTGTGACCCGCTCGCCCAGCGCAAAAAGGTCGTAATCAGGAGTGATGTTGATCATGGTCTTTTTATGTCTTATGATCTTGTTGGGTCAAATTGCAGTCGCTCTGACGGCCTCGGCCTGGCCTGGTCAGCAGTTGGTCCGCAGACGGCGGAGGAAGCCGCGGTAGGCCCGTGCCACCGCCGCGACCGTGAAGCGCCGCAGCGCGTAGTCGCGGATGGCGGCGCGGTCAAGCCGGATGGCCTTCCCCGCCGCCACGGCGAATCCCCGCAGCGAGTTGCAGCACCATCCGGTGCGGCCCTGGCGGATGATTTCCGGGAACGCCCCCCAGCCGGTCGCGATCACCGGAGTTCCGGAAAGCATGGCCTCGATGGCGACATAGCCAAAGGGCTCGGGGTAGAGCGTGGGCATGAGCACCGCCCGGGCATTGGCCAGCAGGGCGCGCTTTTCGTCGCCATGGCATCCGGAGAACACCTCGCGGTACGGCAGTCCGCTATGGACGGCGACCTGCCGGGCGATCCCGACGCCCTTGTCGGCGGCGTTGCGCCCAAGATAGAGCAGGTATCCGCCCGGGTCGGCGCAGAAGCGGTATTCTTCCGGATCGGCAAAATGGGGAATCACGGCGTCGCGAAAGGCGTCGCAATGGGCTTCCGGCTGCATGGCGTAGATGACGTTGCGCTGGGACTGCGAGGGGAAGACCCGGGCGTTTGTCCAGCAGCTGCCGTATCCCGCCATCGGCTCGAAGAGCATCGCCCCGTCCGGGACCTCGACGTCGCACTGGGCGACGCCATAGAGCGACGCCACCCAATGCGTCCGCGCCCCCGGTCCGGGCTGGCAATGCTCCGCCAGCGCCTGGCTCAATGCCGCGTTGAGCCGCTTGTGGAAGAGGTTGCGGTATGACCATGGCCCGCCGCCAAGATCCGGGATCTCCACCAGCTGACCGTGGACGCCCGCCGGCAGGCGCGACCCGCCCGGACCGTAGTAGCGGTAGTCCAGCCCGAGATGTTCCGCGAGCTTGCAGAAATTCCAGCAGTTGAAAAGCTGGGAGTCCTCCGGGAACTCGTCGATCCGCAGCGGCAGCAGCGGATGGCCTAGGATGTGCATGACGCCATGCATGATGATGCCTGACTTTGCGGGACGCCGCGCTAGAAGCCCGCGTCGCGCAGCTGGTCCATCGTGATCCCGGGGGGCGGACGGTGCGGCGCCAGCAGCGCCGACACGTATTTGCCGATGATGTCGGCCTCCAGATTCACCCTCGCGCCGGCACGCAGATGGCGCAGCGCGGTATGCTCCCAGGTATGCGGGATGATGCAGACCGTCACGCTGGAGCCGTCCAGCTGCGCAATGGTCAGCGAGACGCCGTTGATGGCAATCGACCCCTTTTCGACCATCGGGAAGTCAATGCCGTCGGGACGCGCCAGCGTCAGCGCGACGTCGCCATTGCGCTGCGCAATCGACAGCACCTTGCCGATGCAATCGACATGCCCCTGGACGATATGCCCGCCCAGGCGTTCGCCGGCCGCCAGCGCCGGCTCGACATTGACCTGCGTGCCCGGCGCGTATCCGCCGAATGTGGTGCGGCTCAGGGTCTCGTTCAGCACATGGAAATGGCATTGCGCGCCATTCATGGCGGTTATCGTCTGGCAGCAGCCGTCCACCGCAATGCTGTCGCCACGCCGGAGGATTGCCGGCGGCAATGCGGTGTCGATCAGCATTTCGGCGCCATGGGCGCCCCGTGTCAGCCGGATCACTGTGCCTGTTGATTGGATTATGCCCGTGAACATGCGCTCCTGAAGTCACTGCGCCGCCAGCCGTGCCATGACCTGCTTGAGATCATCCCAGACTTTCAGCTTGGTTTCCTTGAACTGCCCGGGAATGCGTTCGAACCGCAGGACATACGCCGGATGGAAGGTCGGCATGACCGGGATGCCTTCGTAATCCAGCCATTTTCCGCGCCAGAAGGTGATTCCGCGCTTCTGGCAAAGATAAGTCAGGGCGCTGGCGCCAAGCACCACGATCACCCTCGGCTTCACCAGTGCGATCTGGCGCTTCAGATAGCCGAGGCAAGGCCCGGCCTCCTCCGGAACCGGAATCCGGTTTCCCGGCGGACGGCATTTCACGATATTGGCGATGTATGCCGCATGCGCCGGATCCATCGAAGTCCGGTCACGGCCCATGGCGGCAATCATCCTGGTCAGCAACTGGCCGGCCCGGCCGACAAACGGCACCCCCTGGGCATCTTCGTCCGCCCCCGGCCCCTCGCCGATGAACATCAGCGGCGCAGTGCGGCAGCCGTCCTCAATGACGATGCTGCGCCGCCCCGCCGCCAACGGGCAGCACTGGCAGGCGCGGCATGCGGACACCAGCTCGTCCCAGCCGGCGCCTCGGACATCCGGCGGCGCCGGGAAATTCGGCAATGCCGACGGCAAATTCACGCTCTGCCCCAGCGTCTGCCGCACCGGCGCACCAGCCGTCACGACGGCAGGGGCGACGGCCGTCACGACGGCAGGGGCGACAGTCGCCGGTGGCGACGCCATGGCCTGCGTTGACGCGGCCGGCGCCGGGCGCATCCCCAGCACCGCGCGATTCTGCGGCGAAAGCCACGCCGTCCGGCCGCCGCGCTGCTGACGCCGCCTGATGATCCTGGTGATTTCGTCGATTATCGTCATTCGCAGCGCGCCGTCCCTGCCGGGCGGCTACAGCGTGATGGTCACCTTGCGGTCGCCTTCGGTCACCTCGCCGATGACGTCCGCCATGAAGCCGGCATTGCGGATGATCTGCAGCCCGCGCTCGGCGGCCTCCGCCGGCACGAACCACACCATCCCGACTCCCATGTTGAAGACGCGGTACATCTCGTACGGATCGATGGCGCCGGTGCGCTCGATGAGCTTGAAGATCGGCGGGACCCGCCTGATCCTGCGGGCGTCGAAATGCACCGCCACCCCCTCGGGCAACACCCGCGGGACGTTGTCATAAAGGCCGCCGCCGGTGATATGGGCGATGCCATGCAGCGGGAAGCGGCTGTCCAGGGCGCTTTTGACCGCCTTCCAGAAACAGCGGTGCGGGACCAGCAGCGCCTCGCCGACGCTGCGGCCGTCCAACTCCGGCAATCTGGTGTCGACCGTATAGCCGCCACGCTCGAACAGCACCTTCCGTGCCAGCGAAAAGCCGTTGGTCTGCAATCCGTCGGAGGAAATTCCCAGGGCGACATGCCCCGGCTTGATATGCTCGCCGGTGATGATCTGGTCCTCCTCGACAATGCCGGTGATGCATCCGACCAGGTCATAGCCGTTCCCGTACATCCCCGGCATCTCCGCGCTCTCGCCGCCAATCAGGCAGACGCCCTCCGCCTTGCAGGCATCGGCGCAGCCGCCGAGCACATCCTCGTAGAGCGGGCTGCGCATCTTGCCGATGCCGATGTAATCCATGAAATAGACCGGCGTGGCGCCCTGCACCGCAATGTCGTTGATGCAGTGGTTGACGATATCGTGGCCGACCGTGTCGTGCTTGTTCATCATCTCCGCAATCATCAGCTTGGTGCCGACGCCGTCGACCGACACCACCATGATGGGATGGCGCCACTTGGCCAGGTCGATGCGATACAGCCCGCCGAAGCCGCCGATCGGGGCCAGGACCTCGGGGGTGCGGGTGGCGGAAATGCGCGATTTCACCGACTTGAGCAGCGAAGTGGCCAAATCGATGTCGACCCCGGCGGCCTTGTATGCCTCGCTCTTGCCTTCACTCTGGTTCATTGTGCGGGACTCCTGTTGCGGATGATTCTGGAAAGACGGCTGATGTGATGCCCCGCAAGGATGCCAGCGGGCGTCACCGGCATTCCCGGGCCAGTCCGGCGAAAACGCCATGGGCTTGCGGGACAGCTCCCCGGGATGGCGCCGGTTTCCGTGAAGACGGGGCCTTCAGCGCCTCAGCCCCTCTATTTGAGCGGGGGACGCCGCGGCGGCGGAACGGCCGGAAAAATGACGGCTCCCGGCGCTTGCGGGCATCTTCACGGGATTCCAGGGGTAAACGCGGTTAATATAATCTGGATAATCTGAATCCATGAAGCCGGGCGCTACGCCTTGCGCCGCAGCTCCTGCAATATCCTCTCCGCGGCCGCCTCCCCCAGCCCGGGGATCTTCCGGGCCAGCTCCCCGGGGGTGCATTGCAGTATCCTCTTGACTGAACCGCAGGCGCTCAGCAGCTGCAATTGCCGAACCGGCCCGATGCCGGGGATTTCGCCGAGGACCGAGGTCTTGATGCGCTCCTGGCGCAATTTGCGGTTGTAGCCATTGGCCCAGCGGTGGGCCTCGTCGCGGATGGCCTGCAGCAGCCGCAGCCCGGCGTTGTCGCGCGGCAGCGCCAGCGGCTCGCGGCTCTCCGGGATCACCACCAGCTCGTGCTGCTTGGCCAGGCCGATCAACGGCACCTGACCGTAGATCCCCAGCTGCCGGAAAACCGCTATGCCGGCATTGACCTGCGGGAGCCCGCCGTCAAGCACCACCAGCGACGGCAGCGGCAATGACTCGTCCAGCAGCCGCCGATAGCGCCGGAAAAGCACCTCGCGCATGAACGCGGTGTCGTCGGCGGCCTCCGGATTGCGGATGCGGTAGCGGCGGTATTCGCCGGTGCTTGGATGGCCGTCCCGGAAAAGCACCATCGACCCCACCGCCATGGTGCCCGAGATGTTCGACATGTCGAAGCACTCCATGTAATCCGGCGGCGACGCCAGCCCCAATGCCTCCTGGAGGGCCTGCATGCCGCCGGCGTTGGCCTGGGGATTGCGGCGCCGCGAGATGGTCTGGTTCACGAAGCGCCGCGTGGGCTCGAGGATCACCTTGAGATGGCCGATGATGTCCCGCCAGCGCGCGGCCTGCTCGAAGGCCAGCTGCGATGACGCCTGGCGCATCCTGGCCTCCAGCCCGGCGATGACCTCCCGCGCCGGCGCGACCTGTCCGCGCAGTATCGACAGCGCGGTGTCCAGGCGCCGGCGGTACTCCTCCGGTGTGATGCCGCCAATGCAGGGCGCGGTGCAGTCACGGATGACCTGCTCCAGGCAGTGCCGCCGGGTGGACTCGTCCGGTGCGGCGCAGCCGCAGGAGCGCAGCCCGAAATGGATCTCCAGAAAACGGATGGTCTCACGCAGCGACTCGGCATGGGGATACGGGCCGAAATACAGCCGTTCGTCGTCCTTGCGCAGCCGCTCCAGGGAAAAATGCGGATAGGTCTCGCGGAGATCAACGGCGACCAGCAAATAGCGCTTGTCGTCGCGCAGCGCGACATTGTACCGCGGGGCGTACTCCTTGATGAAGCGCTCCTCCAGCAGCAGCGCCTCGCTCTCGGTGGCCACCTCGAATATCTCGTAGCTGGCGATGGATCGGATCAGCGCCCGCCGCCGCGGCTCCTCCCGCGACAGCGCCGAAGGCGCAAAATACGACCGCATCCGGCTGCGCAGATTGCGCGCCTTGCCCACATAGATCACCTCGCCGGCCGCATTGCGGAAGACATACACCCCGGGGACCTTGGGGACCTCCTGGGAATGGAAGATTGACGGAATTTCCGGCATGATGCAAATATAACCCCCGGTTTGTGGCAAAATACTGTCCTGTCAATATATTATGCATCTGTCCGCGCCGGGCCCGCCATCATCCGCGGCCACGGCGACAATCCCGCCTCCCGGCGGAGGGCCGCTTCCGGCGCCCCAGCCGGGCGCTTGTCATGACCAAACCACGCAACCTCAACCCTTAACCTAGCAAAATGAGCAACATCGAAATTGACAACATGCCGTCCATGGAGGAGCTCCTCAAAGGCGATCAGCTGAACCGGGAGGCCCTCAGCGAGAACCGCATTGCGGAAGGCACGATTGTCCGCAAGAACGAGAATGGCGTCTATGTCGACGTCGGACTGAAGGCGGAAAGCTTCATCGACAAGAGTGAGCTGAAGAATTTTGCCGACCTCAACGAAGGCGACAAGCTCACCGTCTATATTGAACGCATGGAAGGCGAGGGCTCCACCCCGCAGGTCAGCGTGAAGCGCGCCGAGGCCCAGAAGGCCTGGGACGACATCGTCAACAACCACCAGGAAGGCTCGCTCATCAAGGGTACGATCACCAGCCGGGTCAAGGGCGGACTGATCGTGGATTGCAGCGGGGTCGAGGCGTTCCTGCCGGGCTCGCAGGTGGACATCACCGCGGTGCGCAACCTCGAGGACTACCTCGGCAAGGAAATGGAATTCAAGATCCTGAAGATCAACGTCGACCGCAAGAACATCGTGGTGTCCCGCCGCGAAATCCTCGAGGAGGAGCGCAACCGCCAGCGCGCCGCGCTGCTGGAGGAACTCCAGGTCGGCCAGATCCGCAAGGGCGTGGTCAAGAACATCACCGACTTCGGCGCCTTCGTCGACCTCAACGGCATGGACGGGTTGCTGCATATCACCGACATGAGCTGGGGCCGCATCACCGACCCGCACACCGTGGTCAAGCAGGGCCAGGAGCTGGACGTGATGATCCTGGAGGTCGACAAGGAGCGCATGCGCGTCTCGCTGGGCCTCAAGCAGAAGGAAGGCAATCCGTGGGACACCGTCGAGGTCAAGTACCCGGTCGGCAGCAAGGTCCATGGCAAGGTGGTCAATGTCATGCCGTACGGCGCCTTCGTCGAGCTTGAGGAAGGCATCGAGGGCCTCATCCATGTCACCGAGATGAGCTGGACCAAGAAGATCAACCGCGCCAGCGATGTGCTCAACATCGGCGACGAGGTCGACGCGGTGGTGCTGGCGGTCCACAAGGGCGACCGCAAGATCTCGCTGGGCCTGCGCCAGGCACAGGAGAATCCGTGGCAGCTGATCAAGGAGAAATACCCGAAGGGCACCCGCATCAAGGGCAAGGTCCGCAACATGACCGGATACGGCGCCTTCGTCCAGATCCAGGATGACATCGACGGCATGATCCATGTCTCCGACATGAGCTGGATCCGCAAGATCAACCACCCGTCGGAAATCCTCCAGAAGGGCATGGAGGTCGAGGCGGTCATCCTGGACGTCGACGCCGAGAACCAGCGCATCAGCCTCTCGATGAAGAAGCTCACCGACGATCCGTGGCAGAACATCCAGAGCAAGTACAAGGTCGGCGACGAGGTCGAGGGGAAGGTCACCAAGCTGGCCTCCTTCGGCGCCTTCGTCGAGCTTGACGGCGGCATCGACGGGCTCATCCACATCAGCGAACTCTCCGACGACCACGTGAACCGCGTCAAGGACGTGGTCAATGTCGGTGATGTCGTCAAGGCCCGGGTGAAGAACATCTCCACCGAGGAGCGCCGCATCGGCCTGACCATGAAGTCCAACGCGAACTTCGACGCGCCGGCGCCTTCGGCATCCAAAGCCTCCGCCGGCGGCTACAGCGCGCCTGAGGCCGAGGGCCTGGGCGGACTGGGCGGACTGCTCGACGACGCGCTGGCCAGGAAGGACGGCGAATAAGGCTGTCCGCCAATGGCGTTGATGCCGTCCCCCCTCCTGGTCCCGATGTGGCCGGGAGGGGGGACGGCTCTTTTTTTCCCTGGGCAGCGGACGCCGGAAATCCGTCAGGGACGGTTTTTTTTGTTGTCCGGTGTCATATCAGTCGCCGGATTATGAAGTATAGTAGCGACTGTCATGAAACTTTCCGTCATCATTCCAGTATACAATGAGGCCGGCACCATCCTGAAGGTCATCGACCAGGTGCGCAAATGCGGGGTTCCCGACCTGGAGATCCTGGTGGTCAACGACTGTTCGACTGACGGCACCACCGGAATCCTGGCGTCATTGCCGCCCGCCGCCGACCTGCGGATCTTCAATCACGAGACGAACCGCGGCAAGGGCGCGGGGATCCGCACCGCCCAGGAGCACATCACCGGCGACGCGGTGATCATCCAGGACGCCGACCTGGAGTACTCGCCGTCGGAATTTCCCCGGATGCTGTCGCTGATCGAGGAAGACAAGGCCGACGCGGTCTTCGGAAGCCGCTATTCCGGGAGCGTGATCCTGGTGGACACCTTCATCCACTACCTCGGCAACCGGATGCTGACCAATTTTTCCAACCTCTGCTCGAATCTCCATTTGAGCGACATGGAGACCTGCTACAAGATGGTCCGTGCCGACCTCTTCAGGCGCTTCCACCTGGAATGCAGCCGCTTTGGCTTTGAGCCCGAGGTCACCGCCAAGCTGGCGCGCCTCCACGCGCGCATCTACGAGGTGCCGATCGCCTACGAGGCGCGGCCATACGAGGCCGGAAAGAAGATCGGCTGGCGGGATGGCGTCGCCGCATTGTGGTATATCGTGAAATACAATCTGCTCTGCCGGAGAATATGATGGCCGGCAACCGGGTATGAAAATCGCCTTTCTGGGGGACATCCACGCCAACCTCGAGGCCCTCGAGGCGGTCCTGCAGGCCGCCGGCCAGCTGGGCGCGGACCGCTATGTCTGCATCGGCGACATCGTCGGATACAACCCCAATCCCTCGGAGTGCATCCGGATCATCCGAAGCCTGGAGCCGCTGTGCGTAGTCAAGGGCAACCATGACGAATATGCCTCCTGCGACATGCCGCTGACCGCCTTCAATCCCGCCGCGGCCGCCGCCGTGGAGTGGACCCGCCGCCATCTGAGCCGCGAGGAGCGCCGATGGCTCAACGAACTGCCCTTCAAGAGCGACGTCTATACCCCGACAATCCCGCCGGCGCGCTTCACTGCGGTGCATTCGACCCTGGACTCGCCGCAAAGCTGGGGATATATCCTCGACCGCTACAGCGCGGCGGCATCGCTCCAATACCAGTGGATGCCGCTGTGCTTCGTCGGCCATACCCACGCGCCGATCGCATTCGTCAAGTCCCACTCGGAGATCACCGGCGGCGAGTACTCCGCCATCGAGATTGCCGACGACTGCAAGTACCTGATCAACGTGGGCAGCGTCGGGCAGCCCCGCGACCGCGATCCGCGCGCCGCCTTCGTCATCTATGATGTGGATGCGCGTCTGGTCACCCTCCATCGCGTGGAATACGACCTCGCCCGCACTCAGCGCAAGATCCGCGAGGCCGGCCTGCCGGAGCGCTGCGCCGAACGCCTGGCGCTCGGACAGTGACCGCCGCATCGCACTGCGGCACGCGCCGTCATCCGCATCATCAGCAGCAGCCTTTGCCAGATGAAGATATTGTACTCGTGCATTCCTTTTGACGGCGGCAAGTCCGGCATTGCGGTCTGCATGCGGTCGCAGGTGGCGGCATTGCGGGCCGCCGGCCACCAGGTGACGGTGATCATCGACTCCGCCCAGCGCGGCAGCTTCCGGGATTGCCGGCAGCTGGTGGTGCCGCGCTGGGCGCACCGGCCGCTTTTATCGATGCTGTATCACCTTTTCGTGCTGCCGTTCCGGATCCGGAAGCAGGATTATGACTTCTGCGTCCTGGGAGCCGCCAACCGCCGGGCATTTGCCCGCTATCCGCTTTTCACGGCGGCAATCGTCCATGACCTGTCGCAATACCATATTCCGCACAAGTACGGCTGCCTCCGGATGCTCTATATCCGCCACCTGCTGCCATTTTTCGTCCGGAAGGCCCAGATGGTGGTGGCCATCAGCAACTCCACCGCCGCGGACCTGGCGCGGTTCTGGCACATCCCGGAAAATCGGCTGCGCGTGATCCCCGACGGGCTGTCGCTGCCGGAGGGGCGCACCAGCGGGGATGCAGTCGCCGCGCTGCGCCGCAAATACGGCTTCCGGCGGCCATATCTGCTATACATTTCCCGGCTGGAGCATCCGGGCAAGAACCACGTCCGGCTGATCCAGGCATTCGAACGCCTGCCCCGGAATCTGGCGGTACAATACGACCTGGTGATGGCGGGGGCCCAATGGCCGGGGGCCGACGCCATCTTCAATGCCGCGGCGCACAGCCCGCTGGGCGACCACTTCTTCTTCCCCGGCTTTGTCGCGCCGGAGGACCTGCCGGCACTGTACGCCAATGCCGCCGGGTACGTCTTCCCCTCGCTGTTCGAGGGATTCGGACTCTCGCTGATCGAGGCCATGCATTTCGGCGTCCCCTGCGCCTGCTCCAATTGCTCGTCGCTGGGCGAAATCGGCAGGGACTGCGCCATCCTCTTCGATCCGGAGGATGACGCCGACATCACCGCCGCATTGCAGCAGCTGCTCGCCGACCCGGAGGGCAATGCCGCGCGCATCGCCGCCGGAAAGGCCCGCGCCGCCCAATATACCTGGGAAAACAACGCCCGTCAACTGGTCGATGCCGCCAGAATGCGGCTCCAGCGCCGCCCGGAAGTCCTCGGCGTCCCGCTGGACACCGTGACCATGGCCGCCGCGCTGGAGCAGCTCGCGCGCACAATCGCCGCCGCGCGGTCGATCGGCCGCTGCGCCATGGCCGGCTTCGCCAACGCGCATTGCCTCAACCTGGCATGCCGCGACGGCGAGTACCGGATGCTCCTGAATTGCGCGGAGGCTGTCTGGCCGGATGGCAGCGGCGTCAAGCTGGCGGGGCGCATCCTGGGATTCGCCGTGCCGGAAAATGTCAATGGCACCGACATGTTCCCGCTTTTGTGCAATGGCCGCTTCTCGCTTTTCCTGCTCGGCGGCCGTCCCGGAGTCGCCCGGCGTGCCCGGGAGAACATGGAGAAGACGCATCCTGAAGCCCGCATCCTCGGCGCCGCCGCGGGCTACTTCGGGACTCCGGATGAGGAACAGCGGGTCATCGCCCAGATCAACGCCGCCAACCCCGACCTGCTGCTGGTGGGGATGGGCGTGCCGCTGCAGGAAAAGTGGATCGCGGCGCATCGCGGCGTCCTCCGCTGCGGCGTCGCCATCGGCGTCGGCGGACTCTTCGATTTTGCGTCCGGACGCATTCCTCGCGCGCCGCGGTGGCTGCGGCGTCTGGGAATGGAGTGGCTCTACCGGCTCTGGCAGGAGCCCTTCCGGCTCTTCCGGCGCTACATCATCGGCAATCCGCTCTTCCTGTGGCGGGTGCTTGGACAACGGCTCAAAGGCACAATGCCGCACACGCGCCTGAATCCGTGAAGGAACGCTATATTTTGGCCGACAACCGATCCTCCGGTCCCAAACCATCGCAAACATGACTATCAAGATTCTCGAAAAGAGCCTCTCCACCATGGCGCCGCTGGGCGCCGCCGGCACCCTGGGCGAACTCAAGCTGTGCGGCATGAGCTGGCGACAGCTGGTGCAGCAACGGTGGACACGAGCCTTCGGAATGGCGGCGGACCGGGACGTCACCGCCGAATTGGCCTTCTGGCCTTCGGACCAGCTGCTGGAAAAACTCAATGGCGTGCAGGGAGAATTCCGAATCATCGACCGCCATGGACATTGCGTCGCCAGCGGCGACAACCGCCCGCACCGCAATGCCCTGGGCATCGACAGCAATGGCGCCCGCCATGGCGGGAAAAAGACCGCCGTCACCGACCTGGAGGCCGACGACGGCTGCATCGAGGTGGTCTATCCCTGGAATCTCCTCGACATCCAGGAGATGGTTTTGGGGGACGCCCAGCATGGCGTCATCAACGGCATCGTCCACGAAAGCTGCGTCATCAATGGCAACCTCGACCTGGGCGATGGCTCCATCCTGCTCTCCGGAGTCTATATCATGGGCAATGTGGTCATCGGCGAGGGCTGCCAGATCGGCCCCAATTGCTGCATCCGCGGATGCACCGCCATCGGCGACAATTGCCGGATCGGACAGGGCGCGGAAATCAAGAACTCCATCATCATGGACGATGTCAAGATCAGCCACGTCAGCTATGTTGGCGATTCCATCATCGACACCGGCGTCGACCTGGGCGCCGGGACCATGGTGGCCAATTTCCGCCACGACGGCAAGAACCACTTCAGCGTGGTCGACGGCAAGCTGATCGACACCGGTCGCAACCACTTCGGCACCATCATCGGCGCCAATGTCCACACCGGCGTGAACACCTCGATCTATCCCGGCCGCAAGCTCTCGGCCAATGTCTATACCCGCCCCGGCCAGATTGTCGAGGACGATCTATGATGCGGCCGCGGCGGCCAGCGCCGCCATGGCCTGCATGAACCCCGCTTTGGAGAACTCCCGCCGGGCGCAGCTGATGGCGTTGAGGCCAAGCGACTGCGCCAGCCCGCGCTCATCGTGAAGACGCGCCAATGACGCGGCAAATCCGGCGATGTCGCCGGGCGGGACCGCCAGTCCGGTGACGCCATCCCGCAGCCATTCGCCGACGCCGCCGTCGTTGAAGGCCACCACCGGCACACCCTGCGCCATTGCCTCCAGGCCGCCCAGCCCGAACGGCTCCTGCCATCGCGTCGGGAAGGCCAGCACATCACAGTGGCGAAGCAGCCGCTCCGGCTCGTTCAGCCAGCCGGTGAAAAGCACGCGCCCGGCCAGCTCCGGCGAAGCGCTCATCGCCTCCAGCATCGCCCGGTCATTGCCGTCGCCGGCCACCACCAGCCGGAAGGGGCGTTGCAGCCGCTCCAGCGCCCGCAGCAGCAGGTCGCAGCCCTTGCCGCGGATCAGCTGCCCCAGGAAGAGGATGCGCAGCACGCCGTCCGGCATGAAGTGCCGCCGCGGCGTCTCCGCCGGCTCCACGAAGGGATGGATCAGCGCGACCTTGTCCCCGCCAAAGCCATTGCGCAACAGATTGCCGCGCATGAACTCCGAAAGCGCCACCGCGCGATGGCCGCGCAATTCCCGCAGCAGCCGCCACGACTCCAATGGCGAACGCGACCACTGGCGGGGACTGGACAGCCGTGAGCAAAGACCGCAGCGCCACAGCGAACACGGCCGATGGCAGTTGCACCGCCCGAAGGGCGTGTAGTAATGATGGCGCATGCAATACAGGTCGTGGTCGTGGGCAATGAATATCAGCCGGTCGCCATATTTCCGGCGCAATTGCCGTAATGCCGGCAGAGGACACAGCTTGTGCAATAGCACCAGGTCGTAATCCGCCGGCGCATCTGCCGCCTCCGCCAGGGGGAAAACCCGCGAAAAAACGCCGCGGAAGCAATCCGCGTCCCGGCTGGCGGCCTCGCCGGCATAGTCCACCGCCATCCCGGCTTCACGAAACGCCCGTGCCGTCTGGAAGACATGGCGCTCAATGCCGCCGGCAAAGCCGATGTGCTTGCCAATGGCCAAAATGCGGATGGATGAGTGCGGCGGCATTTTTTTCCTGTCGGGAAGATCGGGACGGAGGCATCCCCCCCCCCTGTGGACTTGTGACGCTGATGATTTCGCGCCAGAATGAAGTATTTTGAGGGTGCGTGCCGGGAGTACGTGACCGAAAAATGACGAAATCGCGGCGCAAAAGCGCCAACTTCACGGCATTCAGAACCCCGTTTCTTCCTAAAATACCCATTCTCCGCCGGTTTTCAAGCCGCGACGGATACTTTTTTTGCGGCATTCATCGCCGCTGCTGCCGATAGTATCTGCCTACGGCGCGGTTGGCGGCGTCACTGACCGCCTGAAGCAATATCGCGCACAGATCCGGCCGGCTTTGGATGAAACGGTAGCTGTGGGCAAGGGCGTTGATCGCCTCCTGCAATTGCCGGGACGGCGGCACAAGGTAGCTTCCCACCCGCAAATCCCCGCGACGGGACTCGAAGCACTGGTCGTATCCGCCCTGCAGAAAACGCGCCAGACGCCCGCTGTACAGGCTGCTGCAACGGCGCGTCTGGCCATATTCCCACTTGCGCAGCGTCGTGGCGCTGGCGCCAATGAAACGCGACAATGCGCTGTAGCTCAACCCCAGCTGCAGCCGGCGTCGCCGCAACTGACGACAGTCCTCCTCGCTGAATTCCCGGACAAATGCCATGGTGTGACGCACTTCCTCCTCGATGATGCAGTGTGGTGAAGAATTGGCCTTTCAACACACTGTATCACCCGGAAGCCGCCGCAGCCCCAAAGTAACCGAAAATAGTGAAATTCGCCAAAAGGCAGGGCTATGCCTCATCACCAGGCGCGGTTTGAGCTGGCTGGGTGGGTTGGGCAGATTGGGGGGATTGGGCAGCCTCTTCCGCTCCTTTCCGCCCTCCTCCGCCGGTCACCGTCTTCTCCGTTTTAGTCGCAAGACGCGCCCCCAGCCACCTCCGGACCGGGAAGGCGAACCACGCCAGAAACAGAAAAGCGCAGACCGCCGCGCACAGCAGCGGCCGCCCGATCATGCCGGTGAAATGCTCGGGGGAATTGGTGGCGACCCCGACGATGCCCGCCTCTACGCCATTGCTCACCTTGTATGCCGCCGTCACTATCGATGCGGACAGCCCCAGCGCCACAATCCGCTTCCCGTCAAGATGCCGCAGAATCCTCCCGGAGCTTTTCTGGTATCCCTCCAGGAGCATCCTGGCGGTTTGCGGCGAATCCGCCCGGGTTCCGAATCTGATCAGCTTCGCGGCGTCGTCCGGCGGCATTTTCGCCAGCGCCCTGGCGGCGTCATCCCCGAAGCACTCGACCGCCTTCCTGGCCATGCCCGGCACCTGCGACTCCAGCTTCATGAAATCCGGGCCGATCCGCTTCGCAATCGGCAGCAGCTCGTCGGCATGCAACGCCAGGCTGCGAGCCGCCTTGGGGGTCTGCGAACACAGCTGCCAGAAGATCTTCCCGTGCTTGGCACCCTGCTCCAGCGCCTCCAGGCCGCCCAGCTTGACGACCCTGGCCACCACGTCGTCGCCATATCGCTTCCCCGCCTGGACAAGCGCCTTCTCCGCCGCCTGACGCGCCGCCGGCGTCAGCACCCTGCCGCTCTTTTTGGCGCCGGCCTCGATCACTTCAACGATCACCTTCCGGGTGAGAGTGACTGGCGCCGCAAACGCCAATGCGGCCACTATGAACAGAAGACAAAACAGAATCCGTCTCATGATGTCCTCCCGATGCTATTTCTGATTCCACGCCATGGCCGGCGCGCCAGAGCGCAATTCCATGTCCTGCCGATTGCAAAGCTGGAGGACCTCTCCGGCATGCTCCAACGCCTTGCGCCTGGCCTCCCGCTGCTGTTCGTCGATCATCCCCGCAATATGCTCCCGGAGCTGGGGACGCAGCTTGCAGCGGATCTTGTAGAGGTCGTACCCAGACCAGATAAAACCGCCAATCGCAATGGTCGCTCCGATGACATCGCACACCGGCAGCGGCCCGTCCGCGGCCACGCAGGTGCCGCTGACGACGGCAGTGCCGGCAAGACGCCCCACGACGGTCGCCAACACCCGGGCGATGGCCTGACAGGTCGACCGGATGAACACCGCCTCAATGCCGACACCGGCGGCCACCAGGGTCTTTTCCAAGGCTAATTCCTGGATCCGCTGCTCCAGCACCATGACCTGCTTCAGAAAATCCCCGCGCAACCCCAGATCCTCAATCGTGAAGTTCTCCTCGTCGAGCAGCTTCGACAAACCGCTGCGGAACTGGTTGTCGTTCTCCTGAAGGCACAGCAGGAAGTTGTTGAGGGCATCCAGGATCTCCGCCTGCCCCTCCAGACATGGCCGGACAATATATGAGCTGATCTCCGGCGCCAGCAGCTCCATGGCGGAACTGCCGCCAGACACCTTGTCCTTCGCCAGGCACGCGCATAGCTTCGCGCAGTATTTCATCCCGGTGACCCTGTCGGCAAAGGCGTCGATGTTGGCGCGGGCCCGCCCGAATCCGCGATCGCCGGCATTCGCCAGCTGACGCCCGAACTGCGCAAACAACACGTCGTTCTGATGACGGTATTCCTCCTGCATCTGGCTGATCCTGTCGTGGATCAGCCGCTGCTCCTCCGCATCCGTCCGCGCATTGACGCCGCCGCCGCTTCTGTCGCCAAACGACGGCGCAAGGAAGCAGGCGGCAATCAGGCACGCGAAAAGCAAAATGCCGGAAATGAATGCCAATTTGTTGTTCATTAATGCCCTTTCCCCTTTTTCAGCGTTCAGTTTTTCAAGCTATTGCCATGACCACATCCACCCAAAAAACGGCTACTGCCCACAGCGCCCGCAAATCGCAGCCATGGCAAGCCCGATCATGGCTGCCAGAGACACCATGATCATCCCCGGTCACATCCGCCCATCGTCTTGTAAAAAACCTTCATGCAGAAGACGATACGCCACGTTTTCGCCGGACGCACACGACTAAAGCTAAGAAACTATCGGCCAGGCATGTTTTGCTGTCCCGCTTGAAGTGATTACTATAACCGCAGACCGCGTGCTTGACAGTCACAAAAGCCTGTCGGCTTGGCAGGCATTTCTGTCGCAAATCATCTTGAGAGCATTCGTGGCGATCTCGGCAGTCACAAAAGCCTGTCGGCTTGGCAGGCATTTCTGTCCAGAAAACACAACTACAACTGGAGGATTAAGGATGAGTCACAAAAGCCTGTCGGCTTGGCAGGCATTTCTGTCTCGAGTTCAAACTCGACTCTCGGGATGGTGCGGCGGAGGAAGTCACAAAAGCCTGTCGGCTTGGCAGGCATTTCTGTCATTTCGCCGTGGAGGACGATGAAGACCGCGAAGACTGGGTCACAAAAGCCTGTCGGCTTGGCAGGCATTTCTGTCCGGGTTCTTTGACAACTTAATAACGGCTTCACCCCTTCGTCACAAAAGCCTGTCGGCTTGGCAGGCATTTCTGTCTTGATGAGATTTTGTTCAGGAAGTCGGACTCCCAGATGTCACAAAAGCCTGTCGGCTTGGCAGGCATTTCTGTCCCACCATGACTGCGGCCCTGAACAGCTACGCGCCCGGCATGAGTCACAAAAGCCTGTCGGCTTGGCAGGCATTTCTGTCGGAATGCCGATTGCGCGTGGAATACGACTACACTGCGGAAAGTCACAAAAGCCTGTCGGCTTGGCAGGCATTTCTGTCGGAATCGCCCATCATTTGCAGATCAGCTCGCCGAGATGCTGTCACAAAAGCCTGTCGGCTTGGCAGGCATTTCTGTCGGAACAAAAAAGATCAATGACAACCGGACAAACAAGGGATGGTCACAAAAGCCTGTCGGCTTGGCAGGCATTTCTGTCGGAATCGCCCATCATTTGCAGATCAGCTCGCCGAGATGCTGTCACAAAAGCCTGTCGGCTTGGCAGGCATTTCTGTCGGAACAAAAAAGATCAATGACAACCGGACAAACAAGGGATGGTCACAAAAGCCTGTCGGCTTGGCAGGCATTTCTGTCGTAGAGAAGAAGGATGTCATCAAGTGTACCAGGCTCAAGTCACAAAAGCCTGTCGGCTTGGCAGGCATTTCTGTCTTACTACAACATGCCATAAGATAACATAGGATTTCAAGTCACAAAAGCCTGTCGGCTTGGCAGGCATTTCTGTCACTAAAGGAGACAAACATGAAGAAGGAAGAGATCAAGTCACAAAAGCCTGTCGGCTTGGCAGGCATTTCTGTCACATGGAGGATGCACAATGATGCTACAGAAGAAACAACAGTCACAAAAGCCTGTCGGCTTGGCAGGCATTTCTGTCCGACGCGCATTAAGTGTAATGACTGGCCGGCATATCGTCGGTCACAAAAGCCTGTCGGCTTGGCAGGCATTTCTGTCCCCCCAAGCCTGATATAAATGACCTGCTCAAATTAAATAAAGTCACAAAAGCCTGTCGGCTTGGCAGGCATTTCTGTCACAGTTTTTGCAACGGTCATCCGGCACGGCGAAGCACTACGTCACAAAAGCCTGTCGGCTTGGCAGGCATTTCTGTCTGAGCATCGGGACGATGTTGATGCCCAGTCCCTCGGGTCACAAAAGCCTGTCGGCTTGGCAGGCATTTCTGTCAAAAAAGCTACGGAGATCTGCAAAACATTCGGATTTGATTGTCACAAAAGCCTGTCGGCTTGGCAGGCATTTCTGTCGCATCGTACCGACGAGGAAGCCTACGACGGGTTCACCCTGTCACAAAAGCCTGTCGGCTTGGCAGGCATTTCTGTCTGGAGGTTCAAAATGGAACAAATAGATTTGGTTGATAAGTCACAAAAGCCTGTCGGCTTGGCAGGCATTTCTGTCTCACAGGGCCGTGGGGAGCGCAGGTAGAGAGAACGAAAGGAGAGTCACAAAAGCCTGTCGGCTTGGCAGGCATTTCTGTCCAAGAAGGCCTCGCACTTAATATAGTACCAGCTAAAAAGTCACAAAAGCCTGTCGGCTTGGCAGGCATTTCTGTCATACGCGCCGCGTATCCGGATTGTACGACGGCTGTTGAAGGTCACAAAAGCCTGTCGGCTTGGCAGGCATTTCTGTCAAGACAGCGACAATTGAGAGCCTTAAGGGCGGCGCCTGAGTCACAAAAGCCTGTCGGCTTGGCAGGCATTTCTGTCCAGTTCGGGACGGAACTCCAAGGAAGCGGGGTGATAGTGTCACAAAAGCCTGTCGGCTTGGCAGGCATTTCTGTCAGAATCCAATGAAAAACAAAAATGATTTAAACACCATGTCACAAAAGCCTGTCGGCTTGGCAGGCATTTCTGTCCGTGCCGACCGACGCGGAACTAAACCGTGCATGGTTTGGCCGTCACAAAAGCCTGTCGGCTTGGCAGGCATTTCTGTCCGCCGGTACGATGTCTGAAGACAAAATCATCGCCACCTGTCACAAAAGCCTGTCGGCTTGGCAGGCATTTCTGTCCGAGGGGGACGAGCTAGAAGAACGGTTACTGATAAAAGTCACAAAAGCCTGTCGGCTTGGCAGGCATTTCTGTCAGGATATCATGTCACAGCAGCAGCATTGCAAATTCGCGCCCGTCACAAAAGCCTGTCGGCTTGGCAGGCATTTCTGTCGCCAGCGCACCGTCCAGCCGCTCGACAATCGCCAGCGCCGTCACAAAAGCCTGTCGGCTTGGCAGGCATTTCTGTCCCTGCGTTGCGCGGACCTGACCGGCGCGGACTTGCGCGGGTCACAAAAGCCTGTCGGCTTGGCAGGCATTTCTGTCAAATCATCCGGCGTCGGCGTGTGCATCATCCGCGCGCGCGTCACAAAAGCCTGTCGGCTTGGCAGGCATTTCTGTCCGAGTCCGCTACCGGAAGCTCAGCGTGTCCCCGCCACCGAGTCACAAAAGCCTGTCGGCTTGGCAGGCATTTCTGTCTCAAGCGCAACCGCCCCGGAGAATTTCTCCGTGAAGCTCACGTCACAAAAGCCTGTCGGCTTGGCAGGCATTTCTGTCGGTATGCCCCCTTCGACAAGGTCGTTGTCACTACCTTTAACGTCACAAAAGCCTGTCGGCTTGGCAGGCATTTCTGTCCACCTTTGACAAAGAGTTTAACCTAGATTGGCCTCTCTGAAGTCACAAAAGCCTGTCGGCTTGGCAGGCATTTCTGTCACAGAGGAACCGTCCGTCAGGGTTACGGTTTTCGCGGAGGAGTCACAAAAGCCTGTCGGCTTGGCAGGCTTTTCTGTCATGCTGATGAGCCTCCAGGGGAAGAGCCTGGGGTTCAGTCACAAAAGCCTGTCGGCTTGGCAGGCATTTCTGTCCCGAAATTCACCACCAGCAGCAGGGCAAGCAGCCCTAAGTCACAAAAGCCTGTCGGCTTGGCAGGCATTTCTGTCTTCAATTCCAACCCCAAAAAAGGAGAACAGACAAAATGTCACAAAAGCCTGTCGGCTTGGCAGGCATTTCTGTCTTAATAACGGCTTCAACCCTTCCGCCGTTGCGGGTATGTCACAAAAGCCTGTCGGCTTGGCAGGCATTTCTGTCTCAAATTTCACTCATTGCAAATGGCGATGAATACAAGTCACAAAAGCCTGTCGGCTTGGCAGGCATTTCTGTCCAGTTCCAGCAGGGCAAATAACTAACCATAAGAGCCCCAGTCACAAAAGCCTGTCGGCTTGGCAGGCATTTCTGTCGTTGCTTACCTGGGGAACCGCCGCCGCTGGCGGAAGCTTGTCACAAAAGCCTGTCGGCTTGGCAGGCATTTCTGTCGGGGCAAAACGAAAGGAGATAGAACATGGAAATTAAGTCACAAAAGCCTGTCGGCTTGGCAGGCATTTCTGTCCCGGGCCTGTAACTTGAACAATTTGTGGCGGGATAGCCAGTCACAAAAGCCTGTCGGCTTGGCAGGCATTTCTGTCGCAACAACCGCCACCGATCAACCGCCACCATTAACCGGTCACAAAAGCCTGTCGGCTTGGCAGGCATTTCTGTCAGAGGAAAAGACAATGAAATACACCGTTAAGCAAGTCAAGTCACAAAAGCCTGTCGGCTTGGCAGGCATTTCTGTCACTAAGGGCGGCGCCTGATCGCGGGAAACACGGGGTAGTAGAAGTCACAAAAGCCTGTCGGCTTGGCAGGCATTTCTGTCATGAAATACACCGTTAAGCAAGTCAAGTTCGTGGGATCCGTCACAAAAGCCTGTCGGCTTGGCAGGCATTTCTGTCTCAAACTATCTCCCACCCTGTACACCCGCATCGTTCTTGTCACAAAAGCCTGTCGGCTTGGCAGGCATTTCTGTCTGCGTTGTCGGAAAAGACAGCGACAATTGAGGCCTTACCGTCACAAAAGCCTGTCGGCTTGGCAGGCATTTCTGTCCCACAGACAACGGGAGAAACAAAATGAAAGACTTTCGATTTGTCACAAAAGCCTGTCGGCTTGGCAGGCATTTCTGTCAAGAGGGGTAGTAGAAAGCCGCAACAACCTTAACTGGCCGCAGTCGGTCACAAAAGCCTGTCGGCTTGGCAGGCATTTCTGTCGTAACAACAACCATGGAGGAAAAGATGTCTTACAAAATCGAGTTGTCACAAAAGCCTGTCGGCTTGGCAGGCATTTCTGTCATTGGCGAGGCCCGAAAAGGCTTTGGCAGGCACGCCGGTTTGTCACAAAAGCCTGTCGGCTTGGCAGGCATTTCTGTCGAGGCATAACGGAGGAATACCATGAAGAAGTACACGATCCTGTCACAAAAGCCTGTCGGCTTGGCAGGCATTTCTGTCTTGATGGTTTGCTTTTCCCCATCCGCCACTTTGACACCGAGTCACAAAAGCCTGTCGGCTTGGCAGGCATTTCTGTCGGAGGAATACCATGAAGAAGTACCGTGAAGACATGATCCAGTCACAAAAGCCTGTCGGCTTGGCAGGCATTTCTGTCCTTATCAAGAAGGAAAAGCAAATTCCACTGTGCAACTGTCACAAAAGCCTGTCGGCTTGGCAGGCATTTCTGTCCAAACCAAACAGCAACGGAGGAAAAGACAATGAAAAAGTACGTCACAAAAGCCTGTCGGCTTGGCAGGCATTTCTGTCAGGCGCGCTGTTCTTTGACAACTGAATACGACCGCCAGAGTCACAAAAGCCTGTCGGCTTGGCAGGCATTTCTGTCATCATGGGCGACCGCACGTTGCGCGTGTGGCTCATGTGGTCACAAAAGCCTGTCGGCTTGGCAGGCATTTCTGTCCTAACATAGGCCATTACACAATTTCAATAGGGGAAACAATGAGTCACAAAAGCCTGTCGGCTTGGCAGGCATTTCTGTCACGGGATTCCGGTGCGTTCTCCGCGTCTTCCGATTGGCTGTCACAAAAGCCTGTCGGCTTGGCAGGCATTTCTGTCAAGACAGCGACAATTGAGGCCCTTAAGGGCGGCGCCTGAGTCACAAAAGCCTGTCGGCTTGGCAGGCATTTCTGTCATAACACAAGGAGAAATAAAGCAATGAATGCGTACAAGTCACAAAAGCCTGTCGGCTTGGCAGGCATTTCTGTCAAGAGCAACAAGACGCATAGGAGAAAAAACATGATAAAAGAGTCACAAAAGCCTGTCGGCTTGGCAGGCATTTCTGTCATCATGTCACAGCATTGCAAATACGCGCCCAGCAGCCTCGTCACAAAAGCCTGTCGGCTTGGCAGGCATTTCTGTCTGCTGGCAATAATATAGTGTACGGTTCAACGACTTAGGTCATAATCTCGGCATGGAAGGAAGAAAAAGTCATTGTTTTTTCGGTTTCGTGACATTGTCGGACATTTTGAGGAGGAACATCTTCGGCATGGGATGCACACTTTCAGAGCCTTCTTCCTCATGCCGGACTTTTCATCATCCATCGGGCTGCAGCATCTGCAGATGAAGGCCATGAGCGCCTCCGATGCAGCGTCCCATAGATCCCGTCAAGCGCGTTGCAGGATTTCATGGATCACTAGAAAGCTACATCAAGCGACCCCTGAATGGCCAAAGATGTGATGGATTTGCGGGAACCCACGCCAGTGCATCCCACATGCACAGCATACATCCTCCATTTTCAAAACACGTAAATCCGTTTTTTCTCCACTTGTCGCATTACATTCCCACCGTATTGGATGCGTGAGACACAGGATTCGCACAAGCTATATGCGATTATTCGATCCTGATCCGGATCAATGAGATCATTGGCTTGTTCCCAGAAAGTTCTGAAATCGCCATCCGAGAGATCGCATTCGAAGACACTATATTCGACCCGGATGCCGAAGTCCTTGCAAAGCAGCGCCATTCGCCGCAGCCGCCGAGGGAATTTGATGTCGTATGCGATCAATCGGAGCATAAGCCTACGGCATGGCGAAGAATTCGTAGCGTGAATTGCCCTCCAGGACACCGATGATGGCTAGAACCTGTTCATCGATCACCTTCCTGAAGGTATCATGGCCATCTTCGTGCGGTCTGGAGAACTCGCGTTCCATAGCCGCCTCATAGGCAGGGAAGAACGCCCGTTTTCCGTTGGCATTCAGATAGACGCCGTCGTCACACCCGTGGGATTCAAAGTGTTCCGGCCGTAGAATACGGTGGTTGAGCAGATGCATCACAAGCATGTCGCACAATGGGGCGCGAAGCGGTTCGATCAGATCGCAGGCTAGCGACGGCTGATTATATGAGATGTCGTGCAGGAATCCCAGGTATGGGTCCAATCCATGGGTCTTGATGGCAGTGACGATTTCGCCGGTGACAATGGCATATGTCCAGGACATGATGGCATTGGCGGCATTAAGCGGCGGATGTTTTGAGCGGCCCTCGAATGGCAGGTTTTCGGGGAAAAAGCCCTTCAGTCTGGAGAAGTACACTGCAGCCGCCATTCCCTCGTAGCCGCGGAGCGATTCCATGGACTCCGGAATCCGCGACACCCGATGTGCCAGTTCAGCCAGACTCCGAGTGGCCTCGGTCTGCTCCAGAGTATCGCTCTCCTTGCGGGCGCCGGCCAGGCGCTGCAGAACCCGACGGCAATTGCGGATCTTGCAATGGACCAACTCGCTGGCGACCACCAGACGGAAATCCTCATTTTCAGAGGCCTTGTACTGGGCGATGCGGCGTTTGGCATTGGCCAGATTGTCGGTGGTCAGCGCACCAAGCCAGCGATGATGGCTTGAGATGAATGATACCGGGATGCCATTGCGCATCAGCGCATGCATGGCCTGCAAGCTGATGGACGGACATCCGCTTACCACCACGCGCTCAATGTCACGAAGCGGCACATTGATGCGGCGGCGGCCATCGCCATCATCGGCGTCAATGCCGATCAATTCCAGATGCTGCTGTTCAAGATGAACTGCTATGGTGTCCCGAGTGATCGCCAAAGTGGCCATGGTGTTTTATTCCTCGCCAATTATGATGCGGCAGCCCCCCCCCGTGCAGTCTCATGCCCAGTCGATGCGAAGGATACGCCAGGCGGTGATTGGAGGCGGCACGACATCGCCGGGAGTCAGAGGCATCCGGAAGGCGGTGCCATATTCCGGAGAGATCAGGTAGCATCGGCGAAACGTTTCGCCATTGAGCATCGGCAATCCCTCCGGGGAAAGCACCAGCACCGGCCGTTCGCAGGATGGTGTCAGATCGATTCCGCAGAACTCCGAAGCATCAGCCAGACTGTCTGGATGTCCCCAGAATGACACTGCCCCGGCAACAGCGGCCTCGCGGCGAAATTGATCCACACTGACCGGCACGGCGTCAATGCGACGCCGCACCAGCGTCCAGGGGAAGGAATTGCCAACCAGGCACTTGTCGTCTAGTTTCGTCATGGAAGCTTTTCAATGCTCAGCAGCCGCTGATCCTCGCGCATTGCCTCGACAAGATCTAAGCTTAATGGACGTTGCCGGAGTCGCCCACCCCGTAAATGCACGATCGTCCCCTCTTTAGGGAACATCTTGTTGAAGAAGATCGCCAGCGGAACAAAGCCGCCATCGAGCCGGATCACCTTGAAATGCAATGGCGATGCCAACCGGCGATAGTCATCGATGGTAGAGGTGACTTTTGCACCGGAGGAATGATAATTCTGCACCAACGGCAATCCCAGCGCGGCGCGGTAGACATATCTACAATTATTTTGTGGCCACGGTGCATCATGGTCGTTTTTACCGTATGACGAGGGATTTCTATCGGTGTCTTTGTCGTATTTCCCGCGGCGGTAATCGGCAAGGAACTCGCGGCATTCCCTCAACGCCCTCTTGTAATCGGGGTATTTATAGCGTCTGCCACGAGGGCCTTCATTGGGCTGTGTCACCACGAATGTGCTGATCAAGTCTTTTGGCAGCTGCAACTCCCGGATTGCGCTTTTGAAGTCGGCGGACGTGCTGGGAATGGGCCGTTTCACGCCATCGAGAAGCACCTCGGTTGGCCAGATTGACCCATAGCAGCGCCGGGAGCGCATTCCAAGCGATCCCAGCAGCAGAAATGCCTTCAAGGCGCGCTCGACCTCCGGCGAGGATCCGGAACGCAGGTGTACCGAGAATGACACCGTTGCGTTGGCGAGGATCACCCCGCGGGTGTTTTTCATCAACGGCCACAGAAAGTAGTCGGTCGTCCTGTTCGAACCGGTAAGTTGCTGTGCGCCTTGGACGGCGGTTGGCGGCATTGCCACGGTAGTGTCGCGTACCACAACATTGCTGCGGATGCCCTTGTCTCCGGCAGCGACGCCGAAGAGGGCATTGACCTGTTCGCAGCCATATCCCAGTGCGCGCATCCACCACCGCAGGGCACCGCGCACCGATGCGGCGCGGAACTCGGCACTTTGCCGATCGGCGCCACCCATGATGCACGGGGTGACGAATTGAATTTTAACTTCTGCCTTTTTCACCGTAATCTACGCCTCCTTGAACCATCCATACCCGGCGGAGGTCTTGGCGCCGACGCCGGCCTCCTTGAGGGCTTCGCGCAGCCACTGCGCCGCAAGCGCCACGTCATCGGCAGGGACGCCGGGTCGTGCTGGCGCCACCACAAACTCGAATTGCACTCCACGCTCCACGGCAGGGAACATGATTGGGTTCGGATCCTTCCGGTCCATGAACGGATCGGCGGGGTCATTGTGCCTCGTCAGCACGTCAACCACCAGCGACCATTTTCTTCCGGGAGTCGGAAATGCATTCAGGAATGCGACATTGCCGGCATTGTCCTGTTCGCCGAAGATGCGCCGGAAATCACCGTCTTCACCATACTGATCGTAAACATAGTGGCGGGCAATGCCTTTGAGCGCCGACCCCGGGATGTACGGACAGGAATAATGACGATGCAACAGCAAACCGAGATTGAGGACGCTGCCGGATTGATTCACCATCATCCGCGCCGCCAGTTGCAGACAAAACGATTTGCTGCCGCGCATTTTCTTCAACGGCGATGGCGCGTTGCCCTGTTTTCCGGCCCAGCTGTTCGCGCAATTGCAAATCGCCTTCAACTCGCTGTCCCATGTCGCCTTGCCATCATTCCGCGTCTTGCTGTCAATCGGATAATTGAGCAGCTTTTCAAGACGCAGGGATGGCGACTCCAAATTCTTCAACCCGCTTCCCAACAGCTCCGACAAATGGTTCTGGCAAGTCAGCTGGGTCGCCGGAGCCGCCTGCTCGACGCGGTTTTGTCCGTACGGTGATTTCATTGTTCCCTCGCTCCATCTGAATTCTTCGCGGCAAAACGCCGCAGGTAGTTCAAATACGCCATCGCCTCGGCGGTGACATCGCGCAATTTGGCGGAGTCCTGTTTGACCAGATAGTTCAGCAAGTCAAGCGAGCCTTCAGGGGTATTGCTGTCAATGCGGCCGATCGCCTTCAGGTGGCGGGCGATCGCGGCAAAGACATCCTCGTAGCCGGCTCCGGAATTGGCGGCAAAGGCGGCAGCCGCCAGAAAACCGTCGTTGATGATGTACGCGGGGATCTTCTTCACAATATCACCGCCATCCTTGCCAGCGCCGATTTTGTCGGCTTCCTTCAGTGCATTCTTGGCCCGAATCAGATCAAGATTGTTCTTCATCAGTGTATTCCCTCCCGTTCAATTAGTTGAATTTGACTTCACAGAATCCCAGCCCGATGGTACCGTCGCCACCGACCTGGATCATGTCGCCACCCTCCGCCAATTTGCCTTTCAGCGACTCGAGCGCCTGTCCGGCGGAAAATTGCTGACGGTCCTCGGCATCAATCGGGAAGTAGAACAGCGTCTCAGACGGCACCTGCTCCTGGTTGAAGAGCGCCCCTCCGCTCACGGTTCCGGTTTTCTGGTCGATGGCGCAACGCGACACCACTTCGCAGGAGTTTTCGACAAAGTAGCTGAAGTACTCGTCTGCGACCACCACCAGCCGTGACTTGAGCGTCTCCCGCCACACTGCGGCATCCGTGGCCCTCTCCAGGACGCCGGCCAGCAATTCGACCTCGTCCTCCGCCATGTTGTTAAAAACGTACTCCTCTAGGATCACCTTGCAATTGCCCATTGCAAGCGCATCCGCGGCAAAGCACTGATCCTCATTCTCAATCTTCGGGATGGCAAAATCCAGCCCGGAATCGCGGCGGAAGCGCTCAAGTGCCAGCGGACAGGTGATCCAGGCAAAGGCCTGCCTGGCGGAGCGTACCGGAAATGCCAGCACCCGTGCCTCGCCGATGAGCAGCTGACCAGCCGAAGCGTTCCGAGAGTCATCCGAGCCAAAGAGTTTGCGTGCCTCCGACTCCTCGCCACGGCCGCCCTGCCACAGGCTCGAAATCACACCCTTGAGCGATGATCCCGGGATCACCGGAATCCGGGTATGGCGCTCACGCATCACCGGAGAATCCACCACCCCAACGGAATTGCCAGCTCCGACATGCACCGGCGACTGCGCAAACAAAGTGACAAAATGCTTGTTCATAATCAGAGAACTCCTGTTTGTATTGGTTTATTTGTCCAGTGTATTGAAGTCAATGTAATCGAAAGACGTGCAAATCCCCAGCCCAAATCCCTGGCTGCCAAAGAACTCGCTGGAGCGGGTGCGGCCAAGCACCTCGGCCAGGGTCCGGCCATCATCGTCATTGGCCGATTCGAAGTAGTATACCGATCCCGGCGGGACCAGATTCAGGGTGCGCTCAGGGCGGTTGAATTCCAGATTCCATCCCGAATAGGATAAATGCTTGGGAATCACCGCCGCCACCAGCCGCGCCGACAGCGGGCGTGAGGCCGCCCGGCAGGCCTTGCGATAGTCATCGCGGCTGCGGAACCGCCGTCGGTCGGGCAGCGGACCATTCGGCACCGTCAGCATCACCTGCCCGGACTCGCTGACAAAATTCGGCAGATAGCCGCATTGATAGCCGGCCGGCGAGAGCAGCACCCACTTGACCAGGCGGCCGGTAATCGATGCTTTTGCCGCCAGCTCCTCAAATGGCATCTTGACGCCGTCGTTGCGCTCCAGCACGGCCTCCACGCAACCACGCTGTCCTCCGAAAACCAGCTGGCGCGGGGATCCGGCGAAGAACTCCGCGACGACATCCGCATCCCCCGACTGGCATTGCGCCCACATTGCCATGCCGACTCCCCGTCTCAGACGCATGTACGATCCGAAGAAGAGCTTGCCATCAACCGCAGTGCGGCTTTCGGCGTCAATGCTGATCCCCGGGCGTTCCTCAATATCGAAGAGAGCCTCGTCATCCACCGTCTTGACATTGCAGTCGCCGATCAAGTATTTCCGGTATTCGTCCAACGGCATCCATTTTGCGCACGCATTCTTCGATGCGCCGATATTGGCGCCCACCGGATACTTCACCGACGACGGCAGATTTGACCTTCCCGGCACGTTGATCAGCGGCGCCAGGATCGCCCCCGGCTTCAGATCCGCCGGCGTGGGGACGAAAATACGGCCGTCCTTCTCCGGGAAGGGCCCAATCGTATTGAGTGACGGGAAGCGGTTGCTGCGGCGCCAGCTGCCCTGATCGAAGCGGCTGACCTGCTCCCATGGCTGCGGTTGCGGCCAACGCTGGCGGAAGGCGCTGTTGAGCGCGGAAAACGCGGTCTGCGGCATCGGCCAATTCGCCCCGGCGCCATTGTTCACCGGCCGGCCATCCCGGAAGAAGAGCAAATCCCGCGCCTCTATGACAATTTTATGGTACATGACACTCTACTCCTCGCTTGATGAATACTCCTCCTGATCCCGGTAGATGAAGGCAACCGACAGGAAAAGCCTGGTGAAATTGCGCAGGCCATCGGCGCCGTAGTCCGCCAACAGCGACTCAAGGTAGCGTCCGGACAGCTCCAGCGGCGGCCGGCCCGGCCATTGCCGTGCGCACAATTGCCAGAAATCCGCCTGGATGATCGCGGCGATCTCCTCCGGAGACACCCCGGCGGCGTCATTTCTGCGATCCAGCGCATACGGCGCCAGCAACTGGCTTAGTACATATGGCAGACGATTGCCTTCGCCTTTCTGACGCAATGCCAGGTAGGCATAGAACAACTCAATGGCCGGCGACCCCCATTTTCCTCCCCATTGGATGATTTCGCCGCTGCGCTTGAGCAGCGACATCGAGAAGGCGGAACGACCGTATTCGCCTTTGGCGCGCTTTTCCGCCTGCCTGGCCTCGTGGATTGCCCGCTGCAACGGAAAACTGTGGTGGGCAACGGCAATGCCGCAGGACACATCGCTTTCGGTGCCAGGAACCATCAATGACAGCCGATCCCTTCCGGAAGGCGCCACCACCCAGCCATGATGCTCCGACGAGATCTCGAAGTCGCGAAGGCGCGGTGAGGCGAAGGACATTGCCAGCTCCGGCGAACTGACAAATGCAGAATGGCATTCGCCACGGAACATCGACCGCAGCGCCAGGCCGGCTGCCAGCGCATTTTCCGCCGGCACCATCGCCAGGACATCATCACCGCCGGCATAGATGAGCTGCCCGCCGAACGCCTGCACCACCGGCTCCACCAGATGCAACGCAAAATTGGAGAGGCACTCGCTGAATTGGCTATGCGCGGCCGGCGACATCCCCCGTCGGTAACCGTCAAACGCACTGATCCTGCCGAAGTACCGGCGTGCTTCGTCCGCCAGGCAGTCCTTGAAAAGCCGACCCTTGCGGCCAGAAAGGCGCGCGCCAATTTCATCGCCATCCATGGCAATGACTGCAAAGTATTTGCGGTTGCCGGCAATTTCCCGCGTGGAAGCGATGTGCCGATCCGGAGTCCCAAAGTCCAAATCCAGCTTGACTTCCTCGCGAAGATACCGCGGGAAATACCGCTTGGCAATGGAGATCGCCCCATATGGCCCGTCATTTTCCTTGAAGATGTCGCCGGCCGCCCCCGACCGGATCCGCTGCCACAAAGCCTCCGGCCCGATCACCTCCTCGATCCCGGAGAGGATGTCCTTGGGCGCCCCAGCCATCCCCGGAGAGTCGTCCCTGGCAAACTGGGCAAACTCTCGCAGCATACGCCGAGCGGCAAAGGCCCGGGCTGTCCGTTTGTACTGGATAGTCCAGGAGTTGCCGATGTTGGTCAGCGCAGCCTCTCCATTCCGCATCCCGAAATTGCGCTGGTCCCGGTCATCCGATGGAACGCTTTTCGCCAGCCTCTCCAGTTCGGAATCGCAAAGTGACTCATCCCAATCCATGATCTGCCAGTGAATCTGCAAAAACTGCCCGACTTGATCCTTCCAACGTCCGCGCCACGCGTCAATGCCGGCTTCCGACAACGCCCCAAAGGACCGCCAGGCAAACTCGGTGATGCAATGCCACTCCCGGCGAATCGCGTCTTCCGCCAATTTCGCCATCTCCCCAGCACGGGCGGACGGAACCAGCATCAGAAAGCGATTCGGCAATGTCGGTATGCGCATCTTGTGGCCGATTCCAGCGGAAACCGCATCCCATAGCGTCCGCTCGCCCTCCAGTGGTATCGAAGCATAGATGTCCTTCATCGCATAGTCGAAGAACGGCTGTCCGCGCAACGACGGGAAAATCATGCTGTCCGGCCCCTGCTCCATCGACACTGCGGCCAATGCTTTGGATATCAGCCAGGAAAGAATGTAGCTGCCACTCCAGCAATCCCGCGTCGACTTTGCGCACTCGATGAATGACTGCACCGGGCCAATCTGGAAAAGCAGGAAAGCCGGCTTAAGCCTGCCGCCTTCAAAACATCCGCGGAATGCCGAAACCAACCCGTTGTGATTCCAAATCGTATGGTCCGGAATGCGGGTATCCGCAGGCAGGAATGCCAGTCGGGAATCCAGTTTCGCCGCCTCCTCCGGCCATCTCCGCCAATACAGCAGAAAACGATGCTTCCAATCCAGGGACTGGTCGACAATGCCGATCGCCCCCTGGAATTTGGCCTCAGCCTGGTCACGGGTGATGGCGCTGCCACTATACCAGAGTCCATCACAGAACGGATGGCGGAATGGCGCCTCCCTGAGACCCGTATACAGTGCCCGCATCACCGAAGGCCTCGGAAACAGAAAACGGTCGGCCGCCGCCGCCACATGATCGCACAGCTTCGTCGCCTCGTCATCCCAGGCTTCCTTTTCGTCAAAGCCAATGCTGCGCTTGAATTGCTCCGCCACCTCCTCATGGCCGCCAATCCCCAATGCCTTGCAGGGCGGATCGTGCAAAAACGCCTTTAACTTGCTCTTCCAAAAATCCTCTGTCATTTGTCTGGTGATTCCCCGTTGTTTGGTTGTGCCTGTAAAGGTTGCTTGAAGCTGACATATTGGCATAAAGCAAGCACTATGCCAAAGAAGAAAGGCGATGCCTCGGAGGCCACTCGATGCCCAGACTCTTCATCTGGGCCGCCAGCCGCTGGTAGTTGCTGTATCCCAACAGGCTGGCCGCCTTGGACTTGCTGCCATCCGACGCCTTCAGCGCCCGGACAATGTAGTCCCGTTGCAGACGCTTGATGGCATCATCCAGATTGAAGTCCTCCCCACCTGCTCCAACATTGCCCCCCAGTGGAGAATCCGGCGCTGGAAGGTCAGACAGCATCCCCAGATCCTCTGGCGTGATCTCCACGCCGTCACACATGACTACCCCACGACAAATTGCGTTCTCCAACTGACGGACATTGCCAGGCCAATCCTGTTTTTGTAGAAATAATTTTGTCTCATTCGAGAAATGTTTTTGTTGATAGTCGCGAATCACTTTGGCATTTTCCTGGTTTGCCTTCTCCAGCTTTTCTTCCGCGATCTTGATGATGTCCTCCCGGCGCCCCCGCAAAGGCGGAAGCCACAATTCCAAGGCCATCAAGCGATAGTAGAGGTCCTCGCGGAATGTCCCCTTTTTAACCATATCCAATAAATCGCGATTGGTGGCGGCGATAATTCTCACATCGGACTTCACAACGGCGTTTCCCCCGATTCTCCGGAAAATCCGGCAAGTCGGGTTTCCACCTTCTGGCGGCTGAAGCACTCGGAGCAGTTTCACTTGCATCGGCAACGAGCATTCGCCGATTTCGTCCAGGAAGAGCGTACCATCATCGGCTTCCTCGAACAGGCCCTTCTTTGCCTTGTCGGCACCGGTAAAGGCGCCTTTCTCATGGCCAAAAAGCTCCGAATCCAGCAGATTTTCCGGAAAGGCGCCACAATTGACGGCGAAAAACCTCCCTTTGCCGGCCCTTTGGCTGGCATTGTGGATTGCACACGCAAACCGCTCCTTGCCGACACCGCTTTCACCGTGGATCAACACATTGTATGGCGACTGGGAAAAACGCTGACCCTGGACTTTTGCGCGGCGCATGGCCTCGCTGTCACCGATGATGTCGGCAAAATGCTGTTCCAGTCCAGGAATCCCCTGCAACGCCGCAATTTTACGGGTGAAGCCGTCGGCAAGCGCCATGGCCAGATTGAAGGGGATGACGGATTCGGATATCCCGTATTTCCGTGACACCTGGAGAAAGGCGTCCGCCGGATAGACGGTCTTCCCCAGCAGCACGAGAATCGCCGCCATTGTCGGAGTTCCGGGCGACAACAGAAAATGACAGGTGTCCTCCCCTCCGCACCAGTGCCTCCGCAGCGCCGCATCCGTCTTTTCATATACTTCCGCATAATTGCTGGGATCTTTCAGCTCCGCGTGGATAATCTCAACCGGGTGCGGGAAGAGATATTCCCTATAGCGTTTGGCAAGGTCGTCGTTGCTGCGGCTCCATAGCAGCACTGCCCGGTCATAAGCGCGCCCCTTCAAAATGGTGATCACCGGTCCTTCGGTGGTTTTCTCATCCGGCGACTTCCCGATGCAAAGCTCTACCAGCTCCTTCGCCTGGGCATCACCGGCGACCGCCATTCCCAAAAGGTCGGCATCCCCCACCCAGCTGAACAATACCTTTTTTGCCATTTTCACTTCCTTGAGTCCGCATTGTCAACAAACCGAAAACATCCGTACTATAACCCCATCGTGGCTCCGTCTCCAAATCGCGTAAAAAAGATTGTTCCCGGATAGAGTTTTCGTTCTGTCACGACATCTAAAATCCGCCAACCGGCAAAAAAACCGGAAACGGGCGCTATCTTATCAGTACAATTCCCCTTCCCCTCCGCCATCATGCCATCATCGAGCCATGGAAAACGAATATACGGACATTGAGCAACTGCTGTATCGATACCAGTTTGCACTTCTTGCCGGAAACGCCGGAGAACAGGAACTTGCAGAAAAGGCAGTCAGGAACGCAAGCCCCAAGACGGCGACAGAGCTCATTGACGGCGCCAAAACCTTCGCCGAGTCAAACAAAGTCGAGTTGATGACCGTATACCACTTCGGGAAGGATGATTTTGCGGACGGGCTGTTTTCCAACCTGACGATGGTGAAGAAATGCAAGGAAGACTTGCATAGCCATGCATTGTATTTTGCCCTGCAGTATTTCTTCAGAAGAGGAAAGACGGAATATGCCCGGACACACCCGCAGCCTCGGATGCCAGATGTTCTGGAAGGCGACCAGGCGGCAAAAATGGAGGCCCGCCAGCGGGCAATCAATTCCGTTGTCAATGCAGAGCATGATGATTATCCCGAAGGCGAAGACGATGAGGGGCCGTCGTGGACACATAAGCCTTCAATCCTGCCACTACCCGAATCGGAGGCCGCCGGGGCAGCCTCCCCGGTTCACGAATATGATGTTGTCATCCACACTCTGGGCAAGGACACCAATATTCCACAATACTTCTGCATGGAGCAATTTCCCGCAAGGGAACATTGGTTCATCACCTCGGAGGCGTCAGTCGAGAGGATCGATGCGCTGATGCGGATCTTTCCCGGCCTGCGGCACGAAATAAAAAAGGTGGACGCATTTGCGGTTGCGGATACCACCATCGCACTTAACTCCATCGTAAATGAATTGCCGCCAACGTCCAGAATCGGCATCAACCTGACTGGCGGAACCAAGCTGATGTTTGCCGGCGCTTTGCAGGCATGTGGCAGGCATGGCAATGTGGAGCCACTCTACTTCGATATCGGCAGGGAAAATATCATATTCCTGAACACCGGCGACATCATCCCGTTCAAAGGGGTGAGGACCACCGAGAACTTCTTTGTCGCCAGCGGATACAGAATTGTCACTCCGGGGCACTGGAGAGACAATCCCTATCGTGAAAGCAGGCGGAAGCTGACTTTGTGGCTATGGCAGCATAGGAAGGAATTGGGGGCGCTCTACTCCACACAGGTTTTTCGCGACTACTGCAAAGCCCGCAATGATAAAAATAAAAAACGCTATGGCGGGTTGCATTCTCTCAATACTGCGGACCAGCCATTTGCCTGGGAGGGTCAAAACGGTTTTGCGGTCTCCTATGGCAGGGTTGGCAATGGCTTCAGGGCCACAGTGGCTATTGGCGAGAAAAAAATCGAGATACCGACAGCAGGTCCGGATTTTGGACGCTACATCACTGGTGGCTGGCTAGAGGAATACGCCTATCTCCGGCTCGAACCGCTGTTGAAGACAGGCAGGATCTTCGATCTTCGCATCGGCATGGAGGTGGATTCATATAAGAAGATCAATCCGCTGGACAGCTCTCCGGTCAATGAATGCGATTGCGTATTCACCGATGGACGGCGGCTGTATATTGTCGAGTGCAAGGCAGGCAACGTAAACTCGGAACAGGTCACCAAGCTGAGCGAGAATGTCAGGGTATACGGCGGCCCCGCCGGACAGGGAATTTTATTGTCATCGTTCCAGACCGGCACTGGAGTCATGGAGCAAATCCGCAAGTTCAAGAACATCAGTTCCATCAGCGACAACGATGCAAATGACAATCTGGCATTTGAAAGGGTGATAATCCCATAAAAGAAACGCAGGGCGCCCATCCCCCCACATATCACACCGGCGGGATTCCGTCAGGCGCGGGGATGGGCTTTTTCGTAGACTTGCAGCATCCGGGTGACGTCGACATGGGTATAGATCTGGGTTGTCACCAGGTTGGCGTGTCCAAGCAGCTCCTGGACGGTGCGCAAGTCGGCGCCGGCCGCCAGCAGATGGGTGGCGAAGGAATGCCGCAGCTTATGCGGGGTGCAGTCCGCCGGCAGTCCGGCCATGGCCACATATTTTTCAAAATCCCGCTGGATGCTCCGCGGCGTCAGGCGTCCGCCCCGCAGATTGACAAAGAGCGCGGAGTCATCGGCCGCCAGTCCCATTTGTCTCCGGCATTGCAGATATTGCTCCAGGGCCTTCCTTGCGGGGGCGCCGAGCATGCAGAGCCGCTCCTTCTTGCCTTTGCCGCGCACCCGGAAGCACCCCTGGCGCCAGTCGAGGTCTTCGGCGGCCAGTCCGGCGGCTTCGCTGATCCGCAGCCCGCCGCTATAGATCACCTCCAGGATCGCGCTGTCGCGCAATCCGAGGAATTGCGCCTCGTCCGCAGTGATGCGCCGTCCCGGGGCGCCGCATTGCCCTGATGCCGCGTCCAGCTGCCGCCGCCAGTATCCATTGGGCGTTTCCAACAGCACCGACACCTGGTCGACCGTGAGGAAAACCGGCAGCCGCCGGGCGCGCTTCAATCCCCGGATCAGGTGGAAGGGGTCGTTTGACAGCATCTCCTCCCGGAGCATGTACCGGAAGAATGACCGCAGGCTGGAGAGCTTCCGGTTCACGCTGGATGCGATGCAATGGCGGGCCGACAGCGAAGCGGCAAAATGGCGGGCCGCGGATTCGGTGACTGCGTCCCAGCGGCACCGCCCGGCATCGCCGTCGATTATTTCCGGGGTGAGCCGCAGGAACTGGGCGATGTCCAGCAGATAGCTGCGGATGGTGTTGGGCGACGCCATCCGTCCGGCCTGAAGGTATTTCCGATAGCAGTCGAAGGCGTGGTCATGCCGCAATATGGCGCATTCGCGCTGCAGCTGGCGCAGGGTGTCCTCCGGCCGGGGCGCGGCCGAGCCGGCGGCATCCGATGGCCTGGCCGCACCGCGCCGCTGGCGTCGTCCGGCTGCATCGGAAACGGGATGGTTCGGGCTTTTCGTCATCTTGCCGTTATACAGACTCCTGCGCATGGTCTTCAATGGCGTCAGGCGAAGACGCCGGCGCAGTGGCGTCCGCCATGCCTTTTTGCGGCACGATGCATTCTGCCGCGGAGGCCCATCGCCATCCACGCCGCAACGGATAATGTAACCTCCGTCAGACAGGCCGTCCCCGCGGCCGCCAATTTTGCCCGGATATGACTTTTAGATACAAAATACCATCTTCGCGCCATTTGAAAAACGTGCGTTTTTGCGGATAATATGGGTGGATCCGCAAAGTTCACCCGGAAACCGCAAAGGAGGACGACTATGAAGAACAGACTGCCGCAGCCAGAGAGCTGTCCATTCACCTTGATTGAGCTGCTGGTGGTGATCGCGATCATCGCCATTTTGGCGAGCATGCTGTTGCCGGCACTCTCCAAGGCGCGGGAAAAGGCCCGCACCGCCACCTGCATTGGCAATTTGCGCCAGATCGGCATGGCGTTTTACATGTACACCGGCGATTTCGACGGCGACATGCCGCCGATGCAGAACTACTACAACAACAGCAACCCCTACGAGGCCTGCGATGTCTACGATGTCGCGCCGGTCGGCATGGGGGCGATTGCGGCGGCGGGGCTTTTCGGCAGCACCCCCGCAAGCGCCAGCTATGACAAGCTGACCGGCGTGAACCGCCCCAAGGTCCTGCGCTGCCCGATCGCGGAGATCTCGCTTTCAGCATTGCACGGCAGTGGCAGCTGGACCTGGGCGAGCGCCCCGGCGCGGGTGCATTACGCCTATTTCCGCGACTGCCACAACCGGGATGGCCGCTATAGCGAGCCCTATTCCTACAACGACACCATGGCGCCGCAGATTTGCAAGGCGAACGCCGGCTTCACCATGACCTTCGGATCGCTGCCATCCACGGTGACCATCACCAACTGCAATTCGCTTTACTACGGCTTTGGCTGCAACAACGACGGCAAGCCGCTATATCCGGCGGGGCTGCATTCCAATGGCATTCCGGCGCTGCACGCCGACGGCCATGTCGAAAACCATCTGTGGAAGAAGATCAACCGGGCGTCGCTGTCAGGCAACGTCGTCGGCCGCGCCAGGCTGGCATTGCAGGCCATGGACGGCCGCATCCAGCCATAAGCCCCCCCCTGGATCCGTGAAGCTGGTTCTTCTGCGCCATGATTCGCCATTTTTCGGCCACATGCTCCCGGCCGCTTCCCCGAAATCCCCCAATCCCGACGCAAAGCCACCGACTTCTACAATTCCACGAAACACAGTGAATTCAAGGAGAATTGCCTCATGAAAAAATTCACCATCCTCATCGTTGCCGGCCTGGCGCTGCTGCCGCTGGCGTTGTCCGCACAGGCGTCGGCGAAGTTCTCCGCCGCCGGTTCCAAGCTGTTTCTGGCCAATGGCAAGGACCGCGCCCAGCTTTTGACCTTTGTGCCGATGGCGCCGGGAAAGGACGCCGGCAGCTGGCGCATCACCTGGCAGGGCGGGCATCGGATCGCCGAGCTGCTCATCCCCGACGGCGGCATCAGCCTGCCGCAATTCACCCGGAAGCTGCGGGTTGAACTGGACATCATGGTGGAGAAGGGGACGAATCTGCTTTCCGCGGATCTGCGTTTGCTGGACTCCCAGGGCGAGGTATGCGCGATGAACAGCAGCCGCGGCGGAGTGTATACCGGCAGGATGACCGCAAAATGGGAGATCGCCCCCGGGCAGGAATTCAAGATGGCGTGGGGAAAAAATGTCAATCACCAGATAGATTATCCGGCGTGCATCACCAACCTGGCCTTCCAGATCCAGGGCACGGAGGGCGAGGTCACCGTCGGGGAGCTGCGGCTCTTTGCCGACCCCGCCGACCCGGCGGAAAGATAGTCCCCGGCCTCCCGGCGTCCTCCGAATCCCCCTCCGCAGAACAGTTTTTTTTTTCACCCGCCAGCAGAGTCCATGAAACCGCTTTTCGCCTTAATTTCGCTGATAGGCATATCCGCCAGCCTGGCCTTTGCCAAGCCGATCGAGGTGGCGCACTGTGACTTTTCACGGGTGGCGCCCGCCGCCGGGCAGTCGTCGCTGCCGTATGGGATTGAGCGCATTGCGGATGGATGGCGGCTTTCCTTCAGCAAGGATGGCCGCTACGAGCTGGAAGTGCCGTATTCGGATCGGTGGCGGAGTTGTCCGGAGAGCATTTCGCTCTATGCGCAATTGCTTTCCGGACAGGCGCATATCCGGCTGGATCTGCTAAGCCGCAAGGGGCGGGCCTTCACCACGCCGGGGGTGGACCTGGACGGCGGCCAGCGCCGGATGGCCTTTGACACCAGCGGCATGGCATCCGACCAGGTCTGGCGGCTGCGGCGGATGCAGATCGACGCCACCGCAGGGACGGTGCTGGTGCTCTCCGACATCATGTTCACCGAAGAGCGCCCGGCAGGCGAGGAACTGCGCTATTCAATAGGCTGCGGCGGGCTGCTGATGCCGGTGTTCAACGCCGGCACCATTTCGCGGATGCGCGTCGTGGTCCACAACGGCAGCGACGAGCGCATCGAGCGCGAGGTGCGCCTGGACTTCACCGCGCTGGACAGGTCGCAATTTTCCTTTGCGCATCCGGTCGCCCTGGGGCCGCATGAACGCGTGGCGCTGTCATTGACGGAGGCGCCGCCGCACCATGGGGTCTGGTATGGCGACGCCAGTTCGGACGGCGAGCGGCTGATGTTCGCCTACCTTCCGGAAAACGGCCTGGGGGCTCCGGCCAACCCGGAATTCGAGTTCGCGGTCGACAACCACTGGGTCAATCCGTCGGTGATTGAGGCGATGCGCTATTTAGGCATCCGGGCGATCCGCACCATTGTCGGCTGGGAGCGTCTGCAGCCGCACTCCGGCAGCCGCTGGAATTTCCAGGTCTTCGAGGACCGTCTCGATGCCCTGGAAGCCGCCGGCATCAGGATGCGCGAGACCCTGGTCTTCACCCCGCGCTGGGCGGCCCGGGACAATCCCGGCAATGTCCAATTCCCCCGCAACCGCATGCCGCGAATGGATGCGTGGGACAACTATGTGCGCACCATGGTCCAGCGCTATGGCAGCCGGGTCGAGTTCTTCGAGTTGTGGAACGAGCCGGATCTGCCGGGGTTCTTCTGCAATCCGGTGGAGGATTACATCAAGCTATGCCGCCGGGCACGGGAGATTGCGCGCGAGGCCAACCCCGGATGCAAGTTCTCCAGCGGCGGCTTTTCCACGCTCAGCCCGGGGCATCCGGACAAGCCCGGCGCCTTCCACGAGGCGGTATTGAGGGATGCGGCGGACACCTTTGATTTCCACAGCTACCACGAGCACGGCTATTTCGACCACCATCAGCAGATGGTGGACGGGCACTTCCTGCCCTTGCGGAAAAAATATGGCATCACCGCGCCGTGGCTGGCCAGCGAAAGCGCGATCCATTCCGCCAAGGGGCTGGACGCAGCCCAGGCCGACTGCCTGTTCAAGCGCCTGCTTTTCACCTGGGCGCGCGGCGCATTCAGCTATACCTGGTACGGACTGTGCAACAATGGCTACGACCTCAATTACAGCGAGGACAACTTCGGCCTGATGGACAAGTACATGAATCCGAAGTACGTCTTCGGGGTCTACGCGGCGCTGATCCGCGTCTACAACGCCGCGCGCTACGCCGGGCAGCCCAGGACCGAGGGCGCGCCATGGCTGTTCGCCTTTGACGTGCCCGAGGGGATGCTCCTGGCCAACTGGAGCGCCGCGGCGGACACCGGCACCGCCGTGTATGCCGCAATGGCCTCGGGCGGTGAACGCGCCGAGGTGCTTGACCTGGATGGCAATGCCGTGACCGTCCCCTGCCGCGGCGGCGTGGCGCTCTTCCCGGTCGCGCCAACCGGCGCCAGCCTCCATGTCATGGGCGCCCGGGCGATCACCTCCGTCCGCCAGGCCGCCGCGCTTTCGCTTCCCGGCGCCATCTTCGCCGGTGCGGACACCGGCTGCGTGCTGCGCATCTCCAACCCCTGGCCGGAGGCGGCAAGCTGCGCGATAATTCCGGAGAAAAAAGCCGGCATGGCCATCAACGGCCTGCCGTCGGAGGTTAAATTATCCCCCGGCGGCAATACCTCATTGCCCTTCAGCCTCCGCTGCGACGACGCGGAGGCCGGCGAGCTGCGGATTGTACTGCGCTTCGGCCAGGATGAACCGGTTGCGGTGAGCGCGCCGCTGCATTTCGCCAAGTTCTCGCCGGGGACGGATTTTGCGTCCCGGCCGCCGGATTTCGAGTTGAAGGACTATGCCCAGATCGAGGGCAACTTCGAGTTCGACCCCGCCAAGACCGCGGGGTTGTGGCAGGGCTTCAACGACCTGAGCGCCAGGGTCTGGTTCGGCCAGGACCGCGAGAATTTCAGGCTGCTGGCCATGGTGCGGGACGACCGCCATTGCCCCAGCCCGGAACCGTACATGCTCTGGTTTGGCGACAGCGTCCAATTCGACCTGGGCTTTGCCGGCCAGAAGGGCTATTTTGAGGTCGGGGCCAGCCAGAAACCGGATGGCGGGGCGGCCAATGCCGCCTGCTGGATCGTCCCGGAGGGCTTCAAGACCGACGAGGTGCAGTCGGCAATGTCATGCTCCGTCGAACGCCAGGGCATCCACACCCTCTACCGCTTCACCATTCCGCTGCGCGCACTGGGAGTCACGCCGGCGGCGCTGTCCCGCGGTTTCCGGTTCAATCTGCTGGTCAATGACAGCGACGACGGTGTGGCGCGCAAATGCTTCATCCGCCTGGCGCCGGGAATCGGCTCCAACCTGACGATTGAGCATGCGCCGATGGCGCTTTGCGCACTGCCGCCGGGATGCGCCCCCGATGACGCCGCCACCCAGACGCCGCCATCAGACAAAAAACACCCTCGGGATTCCATCATGGAGTTGATGCAGTTTCTACAGGACAACCGGAGCGAGGAGCTTCCGGGACTGCCGCCGGTACTGGGCGGCAATTGCCAGACCGCGCAGCAGTGGAACGACTTCCGCCGCGGCGAAATCATCCATCTTCTCGAACAGCAGCTCTACGGGCGGATCCCGCCGCGCCCGGCGGAAGTGAGCTATGAATGCGATGGCGGCGACGCCGACGCCTTCGACGGCCTCGGAATCCGCCGCGAGGTCGTGATCCGCTTCCGCAATGACGGCAAGGAGCATTCCGCACGGGTGCTGTGGTATTTGCCGCGGCACTCCCGGACGGCGGCGGTGCCGCTGGTTGTCGGGCTGAATTTCAAGGGCAACGCCGCATCCACGGACGACCCGGCGGTGACGGCGGGCGACGGCGACGGGGCGCGGGGCGTGCAGGCCGCACGCTGGCAGATCCCGATGCTGCTCCGGGCCGGCTATTCGCTGATGATGGCGTACTATGGCGACTTCTACCCCGACCACAAGGATGGCCGGGAAGCCAGCATCTACCGCCTCTTCCACGACGGCGGCGAATTGACCGCGGACCACCGCGAGCTGACCGCCATCAGCGCCTGGGCCTTCGGCTACCGCGCGATGCTGGAACTGGGCCTGACGGATCCCCGGATCGACCCCGCGCGAATTTGGGCGCATGGCCACTCGCGGCTGGGCAAGACCGCGTTGTGGGCGGCGGCCAATGAGCGGCGCTTTGCCGGGGTGGTCAGCAACGACTCCGGATGCTGCGGCGCGTCATTGATGCGCGACGGCCATCCCAAAAGCGAGAATCTGCGCGCCATCCTCCACAATTTCAAGTACTGGTTTGCCCGGGAGGCGGACTCGTACATCGGCAGGGAATCGCTTCTGCCGTATGACCAGCATTGGCTGCTGGCGCTGATTGCGCCGCGGGCGCTGCTGGTGGCCAGCGCCACCCAGGACATCTGGGCCGACCCCTTCAACGAGTTCCGCGCCGCCAAGGCCGCCGGGGAGGTCTACCGGCTCTTCGGCAAGGCCGGACTGGGCGACGCGCATTTCCCGATGCCGGAAAAACCCTGCTTCGGCGACGGTGTCGGATACTATCTGCGCTCCGGCATCCATGACGTCACCGCCACCGACTGGAAATTTGTCATCGACTTCATCGAAAGCCAGAAATAGCCCAAAGCACGCATTGCCATGACCAGCGAACAGGAATCCATGCTGCCCGGAGAGTGCGGGGTTGCCCGCGCCTGGATGAAGCCCGCCGCGGCGATCGACCCGCCGTATCTATGCGTCTACCGCAACCGCTTTGAGCTGACGCAGGACGCGACCATGGAATTCGACTACAGCGCCGACGAGCGCTGCGTGATCTACTGCGACGGCCGTTTCATCACCTCCGGACCGGAGCGCGGCACCGCAAAGGAGTGGCTCCGCAACCACGTGTCGCTGCCATTGGCGGCCGGCAGCCATGTCCTGGCCGCCGCGGCATACTGCTTCGGGGAGGCGATGACCGCCCACGGCCAGATGTCGATCCGGCATGGTTTCTGGCTGCAGGAGTGCGGCGCGACGCATCTGGGCAAGTGGGAATGCCAATTGGCGGATGGCTGCGCATTTGTCAATACCAAGACCGACTGGGGGACTTATCCGCACATCCTCACCGACGAGTCATTCAATTGGCGCATTTTTTTCGGCGAGGGCGGCCAATGGTCGCAACCGGCGATCTTCGAGGACCGGCGCGTGCTTTCGCCGGCGACGCTGCCCCCGATCATCAGCGACGAGGAGGTCACTAGCTACGACCGGGTGGGGAATGTCTTTCTTTTCCACGACTACGTCACCGTCTGGTGCGACTACGAGTTTTCCGGCACCGGCGAAGTGCGGGTGCGCTGGGCCGAGCCGGGATGCGACGCCAGGGATTTCACGCCGCAGTTCCTGTGCGAACAGAAGCCCGGCGACTGCTTCGGCTGCTTTTCCGGTCCCGGCGACCGTTTCATCCTCAATGGCGGCCGGATCCACTGGACGGACTACTTCTGGCGGGCGGGGCGGACCCTGGAGATCACCGTGTTCGGCAATGCCAGAATCGAGTCGGCGCGCTTCCGCAAGGCCGGATATCCCTGGAAATTGGAAAAGCCGCTGGCGGCCGGCGGCGATCAGCGGCTCACACAGCTGCTGGAGCGATCCTGGCTGACGATCGCGGCCTGCACCGCCGAGACCTTCATGGACTGCCCGTACTATGAGCAGCTGCAGTACATTTCCGACACCCGGCTGGTCATGCTCAGCCTGGATGCGGTCACCAGCGACCGTCGGCTCACCGAGAAGGCGCTGCGGCAATTTGCGCAAGGGCAGTTTGCCGGCGGCGCGATGCCCTGCCGCTATCCGACCAAGCAGGCGGTGAAATACACTCCGGAGCATGGCGAGCTGTACACCATCCATATCCCGTCATTCACCGCATTCTGGCCGCAGATGGTGCACGACTACGCGCTGGCCGTGCGGGATCCCGGGAAGATCTGGCCGCTGCTGCCGTCGGGGCGCAAGGCGGCCGGCTACCTGTGGGCATGCACCGGCGCATCCGGCGGCGACCGTGACGAAGTGCGCCTCTACGGTAAGGATGGCCGCCTGCCGGCACGGCGCGAGGATCGCCATGACGGGCTGCTGCATGTCCCGGGGTGGAATTTCATCGACTGGCTGGAGAATTGGGAGGCCGGGATTCCGCCGCATTGCCGGGACGGCGTTGGCTGCACCCTGAACCTGATCTTCATTCGCGCCCTCAAGGATCTGGCCGACCTGGAGCAGCATCTTGGCAACCGCCGCGAGTCGGCGGTGGCCGCCGAGCGGGCCGCGCTGCTGGGGAAACGGGTCCGCGAGGCCTTCTACCTGCCTGACCGGCAATGCTATGCCGAGGATGCGGGACACGCATACGTCTCCGAGCATGCGCAGGTCTGGGCGCTGCTGGCGCTGGGCGACACCTCGGTGATCCCGGCCTTGGAGTCCGGTGACCTTGACGAGTGCGGCATCGCCTTTTCCTTCTATTATCTTGCCGCCGCACGGTTCTTCGGGCTGGAGACGCTCTTCAGGAGGCGCCTGCAGAAGTACATCGACACCGCCGCGGACCCGCGGCTGCGGACCATGCCGGAGCTGTTCCCCAACCACTGGTGGCTGCGTTCCAACTGCCATGCCTGGAGCGCCCATGCAATCTATTGGCAATTCGGACAGGGGTCGATTCTGGACCGGCTTTCCGAAGAGAACGCACCGTAATTTTCCGTTCCTTCAGAACCATCTGCCCATTTCAAAAGCAACCGGGTCATCATGCGGATCATCAACCCCAAAACCAACAACCTCGTCAATCCCATCGGCATCAACGGCGACGGCCCGGAGTTCTCGTGGCAATTGCTGGCGGACGGCGAATCCCGCCGTCAGGGCGCGTGGCAGATCCGCGCAGGACGGGACGCGGCGCTGGACGGCGATGCGGCGCTGCTGTGGGACTCGGGCAAGGTCGCCGGCGGCATCCCGTGCGCGCATCGCTATGGCGGCGCGCCCCTCGCCAGCCGCCAGCGGGTCCATTGGCAAGTGCGGGTCTGGGACGAGGACGACGCCGTCTCCGAATGGAGTCCGGCGGCATTTTTCGAGACCGGGCTGCTTGATCGCCGGGATTGGGACGCGCAATGGATCGGCTTTCCCGGCGCCTGGTCGGGCCATGCCGTATGCTTCCAGAAGTACTTCGAGGCGCCGGAGGGCTTCCGGCAGGCGCGGCTCTATCTTGGCGGCCCCAGCTGGTCGGAGTCATGGATCAACGGCGCGAGGCTGGGCGGCAAGGCGGTGCTGCAGCCGGCGCAGAGCGACTTTGCCAAAAGCTGGCATTACCTGACCTACGACATCACCGAATGGCTGACGCCCGGACAGAATGTCCTGGCAATCCAGGCCGGCGCCAGCTTTTATGGCGTGCCGTGCATCTGCTACCGGGTGGAGGCCGACGGCGTGCTGCTCACCCGCTCCCACTACCTCGACATGCCGGACTGCCGCCCGTCGCCGATTTTCCGCAACAGCGTCTACGGCGGCGAGGAATATGACGCACGGAAGGAAATCCCGCATTCCTGGATGCGCGCCGGCGGCTTCCGCTTCCAGCGGTCGGCCATGCGGGTCTCCGGACTTGCCGGCGTCCCCCGCGGCCTGGAGGAAGAGCCGATTGTCCCCCAGGAGGAACTCCAGGTGGCGCAATGGCGGCCGCTGGACAATGGCGGATACAGCGCCGATTTCGGACGCAATTTCGCGGGATGGTGCCGCCTGAAGGTGCGGGCGGCTTCCGGCACCCGGATTGAAATGCGCTTCTCCGAGATGCGCCATCCCGACGGTACCGCCAACCAGGACAACCTGCTTGGCGAGCAGGCCGTCGACGCCTATGTCGCCAAAGGCGCGCCGGAAGGCGAGGTCTATGAGCCGCATTTCACCTACCATGGCTTCCGCTATGTCGAGGTGCGTGGCCTGCCCTGCCCGCCGGACTCCGGGACGCTCACCGGCATTGTCCTGCGCACCGACTGCGCGACCACCGGCGATTTCTCCTGCGGCAATGAGCTGGTGAACCGCATCTTCGCCATGATCCGCCATACCGAGGAAAGCAACCTGCACGCCATCCCCACCGACTGCCCCCAGCGCACCGAAAGAATGGGGTGGCTCAATGACATGATGGCGCGGTGCGAAAGCGCCCTCTACCTCTTCGACGAAAGCAACCTGCTGGCAAAATGGCTGCGCGACATCGCCGAAGCCCAGAATCCCGAGACCGGCGACGTCCCGATGACTGCGCCGCTCTACTGGGGCTTCGACATCGATCCCGCCTGCTCCAGCTTCATCGAGGCCGCATGGCTGTCCTATGCCTTCCATGGCAAGCGCCTCCAGCTGGAGCTGCTCTACGGCCACTTCTGCCGCTGGACGCAATATATGCTGGACTGCTGCGACCGCGACGGCATCCTGCGCCGGGGCGGATGGGTCGGCGACTGGGTCCCGCCGCTGAAATACAACTGCGGCCATGACAGCCCGCAGAATTTCACCGTCCCGCATGAGCTGACCTCGACCGCGCTGATGCATTACGCGCTGATGCTGCAATCGCGCATCGCCCGGATTGTCGGGCAGGATGACTCGGCGGCGCGGCGCCGCGCGGAGTCGGTGCAGAAGAGCTTCCTGCGGGCCTTCCGCACCGGACCGGGGCGGCTGCAGCCGGAAAGCCAGAGCGCGTATGCATACGCAGTCTATTGCGGGCTGTTCCCCGACGACGAACGCCAGACCGCAGCTGACCGGCTGGCGGAATTGCTGCAGGCCAATGGCTGCAAGCACACCACCGGCAATATCGGCACCAAATACCTCCTCGAGACGCTGTCGCAATACGGCCATGCCGACCTGGCGTGGGCGCTGATCCGGTCCACGGACTATCCGGGATGGGGATATATGCTGGAGAACGGCGCCACGACGCTGTGGGAACGATGGGAACTGGCCGAGGGCGACGGCATGAACTCGCACAACCATCCGATGCTGGGATGCCCCTGCGCGTGGCTCTTCCGATACCTGGGGGGGATCAAGGTGCTGCCCGATTCCGTCGGCTTCGACCGCTTCGAGCTGTCGCCATACTTCCCCGCCGATTTGGATCACGCCGAGGTCTCGTACGCATCGCGCAACGGCCAGATCAAGGTCAGCTGGAGACGCGCCGGCGACGGGACGGTCGCATTGCGCCTCCAAGTCCCTGCCGGCAGCCGCGCACTGCTGCGCCTTCCCGGCCGGCAGCCGCAGACCTTGAACCCCGGAAGCCATGAGCTGCGCCTGACGGCATAGCGGGCCGAAATGCGGGGTGCGGTCTCCCCTGCCATGCGAAATCGCAAAAAAATTCCCCGCCGCCTTGCCATTCGTTGAGGGATGGAAGGCGGCGGGGATGATGCCGGCAATGCCGGTGTCCGTCACATGTTGCTGAAGAATTGGAATCCGGGATAGGCGTCGCCGCCGTGTTCACCCAGATCCAGTCCGCGCAGCTCTTCCTCCTCGCTCACGCGGATGCCGCTGATGCGCTTGAGGACATAGAAGATCGCGAAGGAGCTGGCAAAGGAGCAGGCGCCGATGGCAGCCACGCCAATGAGCTGGCTCATGAAGGAGTATTGCTCGGCGAAGATGCCGACCGCCAGGGTCCCCCACACGCCGTTGACCAGATGGACCGACAGCGCGCCAACCGGGTCGTCCAGGCGGATGCGGTCGAAGAAGAGCACCGCAAACACCACGATTATGCCGGCAATCGCACCGATGACAGTGGCTGCGGCCACACTCACGCAGTCGGCTCCGGCAGTGATCCCGACCAGCCCGGCCAGCACGCCGTTGAGCGTCATCGAGAGGTCGGTGTGCTTGAGGAGAATCCGACCGGTCAGCATGCTGGTGACAAGCGCCGCGCTGGCGGCAATCATGGTGTTGACCAGCGCCAGGCTCACGCAGGCCGGATCCGCACTAAGCGCCGAGGCGCCGTTGAAGCCGAACCACCCCAGCCAGAGCAGGAAGACGCCAATGGTGACCAGCGGCATGCTGTGGCCCGCCAGCGGCATCACCTTGCCGTCGACATATTTGCCAATGCGCGGCCCCAGCAGGATCACGCCGGAGAGCGCCGCCCAGCCGCCAATGCTATGCACGAAGGTCGAGCCGGCGAAGTCGTGGAAGTTGATCGACGCCAGCCAGCCGCCGCCCCATCCCCACGATCCGAGGACCGGATAGACCAGCGCGACATAGATGGTGGTGAAGATCAGGTAGGTGGTCAGCTTCACCCGCTCCGCAACCGCGCCGGAGACAATGGTGGCCGCAGTGGCGGCGAACATCCCCTGGAAGAAGAAGTCGGTCCAGTAGGTGAAGCAGCCGCTCTTGTAGGCGGGGGTCAGCCCGCCCTCCGGCAGATGCAGCCCGAACCCGGCAAAGCCCAGGACGTTGTGCCACAGCCAGGCGGTGCCCGGATACATCAGCGCAAAGCCGATGACCGCATAGGTCAAAAAGCCAATGGCCGGCGTGATGGTGTTCTTGAAAAGGATGTTGGTGCAGTTCTTCGCCCGGCATAGGCCGGACTCGACGCAGGCGAAGCCCAGGTGCATCAGGAAAACCAGGCAGCCGCCCAGCATCACCCAGAGGTTGTTCACCGCAAACAGCGCCTGCGTGCCGTCGCCAGCGCCATCCTCGGCCCAGCACGGCGCACTCATCAGCAAGATCAACGGAATTATCCCGGAAAGCTTTTTCATGATCTGTATCCCTTGAAAGTTTGAAATCGATGACCGGCATTGTCAGCCAATGGCGTTCGGACCGCGCTCGCCAGTGCGGATGCGCACGCATTCGTCCATCGGCAACACGAAGATCTTGCCGTCGCCAATGTGGCCGGTGCGGGCGCCCTCGCAAATGCCCTCGATGGTCTTCTCGACAAAGTCGTCATTGACGCCAATGGCCAGACGGACCTTCTTGAGCAGGTTGACCTCCTGCAAGGCGCCACGCCACGCCTTGACATAGCCGCGCTGCTGTCCGCATCCCAGGGCGTTGGTGACCGAGATCTTGAAAATGCTGCGGGCGTACAACGCCTGCTTGACCGCATTCAGGCGGTCGGGTTGGATGTAGGCAATGATTAGCTTCATCTTTAACTCCTGTGGATTGGGCCGATGGGGAAAAACAGGGGAACTGGCAACCGAGAAAGCAAAGGGCGTGCCAAAAGGCCGCAGGAGGAAGATGAACAATACGATTACATATCGTGTAATTATTACATAGAATGTAATGTAAAATTGGCGGCATTTGTCAATTCCTGACCTTGCAAAACGGCATACAGGCGTTACCTTATGGCGGGTACATCGCTGGATGTTTGAAAACGCGTGGAATCCGGCAGTCGGAAAAGTTATGATCAAGATAGTTGACGACAAGGAGTTCAGTGATCTGCTTCACCTGCGTTCCCAGGTGCTGCTGGCCAACGCCATGGATATTGTCGGGGCGGGTGCGGAGAATTTTGTGCTTACGCGTCCGCTGCTGACGATGCTCCAGGCGGAAAGTTCGCAATTGGAGGAGCTTCTGGACGCCTATGGCGCACGTCACAGCCAGACATGGTACCACTACCGGATGCACATCGCGATGCTGAAGAATTTCAGCACCGCGGGATACGAGCTGCTGCATTTGCGCCACTCGGTCCACTCCTACGATTTCCGGGTGGACGTAAGCGATTTCAGCGCGGCCACCGACAGCGCGATCTGCTATGTGGCGGCCTTTCTGCATTGCACACTGAAGCAGTTGCTGGACGATGTGCGGACGCTGCCGGTACCGGATCCGGAGCCGATGACGATATTCGACTATTCCGAGCATCTTCCGGAGGGGGTGTTGCGCAACGACCGCCCGGTGGCGTTGCGGGAGACGCCGCAGGAACTGGTCACGCGTCTGGCGACCTCCTTTTTGAACAGCACCGAGGATGCCGGCTTCCTCGACAAGGCGGCCAGAAGCCGCGCCCCGGAGTGGCGCGGGCTGGACTTCGAGCGGCTTTCCGAGGCGTCGATCCGGGATTTCGAGGAGAAATTCCATTCATTGCAGTCGCTTTACGACACCTATGTATCCTACACCACCATGGAGGGCAACGACGCCTCGCTGCGGCAGTTGCGCGGCCTGATCAGCGTGGTGCTGCACCTGCTCAAGGTCTTGACGATCTTCATCCATTTCTATGAGCGCCACATCATCATCCAGGGCGACGAGCTGTTCTGTCGCAAGAACTGCGTCCTGGGCGGCGTCTGGTATCTGGAGCTCATCGCGCATTATCTATGCCACTACAGCCACAAGTTCCTGGTGGTCGCGCGCGGGGTCTGCCAGCACATGCTGCAGCGCTATGCGATCATCGGCACCGTGGAGGTGCCGGTTCCGCCATACTTCGGCTTCCATGTGCGGCCCTCGACGTTGATTTCCGCGATTGTCCGGCACTACGGCAGCGACGTCAAGATGATCCTCGACAAGGAATACGACGCCAGCATCCCGATGAACCTCTTCCTGGCCAACGAGTGGATCAACCAGCTCAAGCGGCAGCATGTCGGCGCGGAGCTGGTCAAGATGGCTGACAACATCAAGGAGCTGCAGGCGAAGGTCGACAGCAGCCTGATGGGAAAGGTGGAGGCAGTCAGCAAGATCATCAAGTATCTGGCGACGGTGAACTTGATCCGGGTGCTGGTCTATCCGCTGAAGATCGACCAGCTGGTGCACAGCTCAACAGCCCAGAATCTGCTGGAGCTGGCGCAGTCGGTGATTGCCAATCTGCATGCGCAGCGCCATATCAACATCAACTATTCGATCAACGCCAAGTTCCGCGGGGACATCCGGGTGCTTGACGACATCAAGCTATTGGCAAAATACAACTACGGCGAGAACGAATACGGCTCGAACATCGCGTTGCCGCCGGAGCTGTCATATCTTTCCTATTCGCGGCCTTCGGCATAGCATGCGGGACATCGGCAATGGCGGAGTTTAACCACGACCATCCGCTGGGGCGGCAGGAAATCATCACGGGTGCGGACGCGACTGCGCGTCTGCGCGGCGCGGCGGCGTTGCTGTGCGGCATTGGCGGCGTCGGCAGCTGGGCGGCGGAGGCGATGGTGCGCTGCGGCCTGGGGACGCTTGCCATGGTAGATTTTGACACCATCAAGGCCAGCAACCTCAACCGTCAATTGGAGGCGCTCCACAGCACGCTGGGGCAGGAGAAATGCCGCGTGCTGGCAATGCGGCTGCATGACATTGCGCCGGAGTGCCAGATTGAGTGCCACCAGATGCGGCTGACTGACAATAACATCCCCCCGCTGCTGTCGTCACGCCAATGGGATGTGGTCATAGACTGCATTGACGACCGGAATGCCAAGCTGTCGCTGCTGCTCCAGTGCGTGCGCAGCGGCCTGCGGGTAGTCAGCAGCATGGGCGCGGCGGGGAAGGTCCATCCCGAGCTCATCCGGGTGGGGCAGCTTAGCCAGACCGACGGCTGTCCGGTGGCGAGGACGATCCGCAAGAGCCTGCGCAAATGCGGCGTCGAACGCGGCGTGACCTGCGTTTTCTCGCCGGAGTTGCCGGTGCTTGGGCAGTCTCCGGCGCCGGAACATGACGGCGAACGCCGTCCACTGGGGACACTGGTGACCGTCACCGCCGCCTTCGGTCTGCGAGTGGCGGACGCCGCATTGCGGCCAATCATGGGGCTGGACGAGCTGCCGCACCGCGGTGGATGGCGTCCCCCCACCAGCTGACCGACGCGCTGCAAGGGGAGGTGGCGCGACAGCGCCGGAGGGGTTGGCGCCGCGGGCTTGACGTGCCGCAGTGCCTGGCCGTTGAACGACCGCGCTCACGTTTTCAAGACAAGAAAAGCCTCCCCTGCAAGGGGAGGTGGCGCGACAGCGCCGGAGGGGTTGGCATCGGGCTTGACGTGCGTCCATGCGTAGTTTGAAGAACGCGCTTTGTTGTAGTAACATAGTTGCCCAAGGCCGAGACGGCCTTGCCACCCCGGGGGAGGCTGAGTGAGGGGGGGGCGCCGGTCATGACGTGCCGTCGTGCATGGACGTTAAGCGACCGCGCTCACGTTTTCAAGACAGGAAAAGCCTCCCCTGCAAGGGGAGGTGGCGCGACTGCGCCGGAGGGGTTGGCGCCGGGCTTGACGTGCGTCCATGCGTAGTTTGAAGAACGCGCCATGTTGTAAACAAACACATGCACCGGCCACATCTCTCGTTCTCCCTCGCGCGCGCGCGACGACCTTATAGGTGGGCCATGTACCCCATAGGCGCTAACTTATTCTTTAGATTCTAAGAGCGAAACTTCAGGAAATT